>CAMPIL010000438.1 GCA_946886375.1 uncultured Phycisphaerales bacterium | reverse complement strand
CAGTGGCACCTGATGTTTCGCTACGGCGCGGCGCGATTGATCATCGGAACGCCGACGACGGCGATGTCGGGCCAACCGGCGGGGTTCAAGTTGGATCACATGGCTGATTGGCGGTTTGAATGGTGGTATCACCTTTCGACGGAGGGCACGATCTGGTCGCTGCAGATTCCGATCTGGTTCATCGCGCTGATGTTTCTTTCATGGTATGTGGTTCGCCGGGCGCGGCAGCAGATGCGGCTGGCCAGCGGCGTCTGTCCGAACTGCGGCCGGGCCACCGGCGGCGCGGCGCAATGCCCAAAGTGCAGGCGCATTCTAGTTGGCAAGGCCGTCTGAAGTGAACCAACGGCGATTCTGGTTTCAAACACACGCGAAGCCCATATGCGACGTCGAATCCTGCTCATAGTCGTAATCTGCGCGTCTTTGATTGCAGTGGGCGTTTGGAGCGGCTGCAGCGAACTGACATTTTCATCAAGTCTGACGGATTCCGGATCACAATGGCATTTCAATGTTCGCTATGGCGTCATCCGACTGTTGTGGGGCGAAGCGGGCACAATCGTTGTTGGCAGGCCATCCGGGTTGCGAATCGACCAACACAGCTACTGGTCTTGGGATTGGGCGTTCGTAATTGATTTTCATCACAACCCATGGATAGGGCTGATACAGGTTCCCATTTGGTCTTTGCTGGTCGTGATGATTGCATTACCGACCGTGCAACTAGCACGCAGGTGGATACGGACGCGAAACGGCGCAGTGAAAACACAGTAGCTATCCAGTTGATGTTTCTATGGCCGGTACCAACCAACGGTGGACCCACGTTATCTTGCCCAGATCGCTAAACTACAGCCATGAGCACCACCGCACACGCTGTTCCCACCATGTCGTTTTCGCAGCGCGCTGACGCCCTCCTGAACCAACTTGAGCAATCCGGCCAACACAAGGTCCTTCAGATGATCGAAGGACCGATGGACGCGACAGTGAAACTGCGCGGCTACGGCGAGGTCGCGTGCTTCTGCTCCAACAACTACCTCGGCTTGGCGAATCATCCCGACGTCGTCGCCGCCGGAATTGATGGACTCAGGAAGTACGGTGCGGGAACGGCGTCCGTGCGATTCATCTGCGGCACGTTCGTTCCGCATGAAACACTTGAAACCACCATCGCCAGGTTTTACGGCTTGGAAGCGGCGTACACGTTCACTTCTTGCTGGAACGCCAACGAAGCGATCTTCCCCACGCTGTGCGAAGCCGGCGACATCGTGATTTCCGATGAACTCAATCACGCTTCGATCATCGATTCCATCCGCCTGATGACCGTGATCAAGAAAGGCGTGCACAAGGCGGTCTACAAGCACTCTGATCTGAATGATTTGCGGGCCAAACTGAACGCGGTGCGCGAGAATCCGGAAGTTACCGGCGTGATCTGGGTGGTGACCGACGGCGTGTTTTCAATGGAAGGCGACATCGCTGACCTGCCCGGACTGCGCAAACTGTGCGATGAATTCGGCGCGCTGCTGGTCGTGGATGATTCGCACGGCACGGGCGTGATGGGCAAGACCGGACGCGGCACGCACGAGGGGGAATTTCAGGGGTTGGCGCCCACCGATTTGCCGGTGGTGTTGACCGGGATCAACGTTTACCGCATCGACTGCGGGCAGATCGTGGAGGGGTGGAGCGAACCGGATTCGCTCGGTCTGCTGCGCCAGCTTGGGGTCGTCCCGGAAGCCGCTCCGGCCGGGGCCACCCCGACGAGCTGACGTAGCCAGCGGCAATGCAGACGCAGAACTTCACGACACCGCGCTACGTCGCGCTGCGCCTCGACCCGGGTGACGATCTCCTCCTGGCATTGCGTGAGGCGGTGCGCGCCGAGGGAATCGAGAGCGCCGCGATCCTGGCCGGGGTTGGCTCACTCGATCGATACCACTTCCACGTCGTCAAGACGACGAACATGCCGCCGGGCAATACGTTCATGCGAGGGGAGGGGCCGTTCGACATCCTCACCGTGACCGGCATGGTCATCGGTGGCAACGTTCACGCCCATGTGACGTTCAGCAACACCGAGGTGGCCATGGGCGGCCACCTGGAAGAAGGGTGCCGGGTACTGACCTTCGCCGTAATCGTGCTGGCCGTCACGGATGATGCCGATTTCACCGGCTGGGACGTGCCTGGGCCGCTGTGAACAGCGCCGCGGCATCGGTACGTCCAACATCCCACGGAATCGTCCAAATGCCCGACATATAGTGCCGGGCAAGGTATAGTTGGGACGAATGCGGAGGTTCGCAAAGCACCATGGCCGCACCACAGGTTCTCCTCAGTTGCCGTCCCGTTGTCGACGATCTCCAGCGGGACTTGGGGATTTCGATCGACACGATCGCGCTTGCGCTCGCCGTCGACCGGCGCACGGTTGACCGGTGGCGGGCTGATCAGAGCGTGCCGCAGGGCAAGACCCGGGATCGCCTGGGCGAATTGATCGCCCTGCGTGATCTGCTTGTACGCGCGTTCGGGACG
>CAMPIL010000437.1 GCA_946886375.1 uncultured Phycisphaerales bacterium | reverse complement strand
GTGATCGCCGCCCACGCTCTGCGCAACCACACCGTTGGCCCATCGAGCTGCATCCGCGGAAGCGGCGGCGTCGGGCAGCGCGGCGGCGCTCAACACGGGCTGCCGCATCGCCAGCATCAGTTCGTCAATCCCCTCGCCGCTGCGGGCGCAGATCGGCACGACCGGACACCCCAGGTACTCCGCAAGTTGCTTGACGTCGATGGTCAATCCACGCCGCTGCGCCAAATCGATCATCGTCAGCGCGACGACCGCAGGCAACCCTCGCTGCAGCGCCTGCGCCACGAAGATGAGATTGCGCGGCAGGTTCGTCGCGTCCGCCACGATCAGCAGCGCCTGTGGCGAATTGCCCAGCGCAATCTCTCCAGAAAGGTACTGTCGCGCCAGCACCGATTCGGGACGGTCCAGGTGCAAGCCGTAGATGCCCGGCAGATCGACGATCTGGTACCGCACCTGTTCGCCGGTTTTGTGCAGGCCGCACGATCCGATTCGCGCTTCGACGGTTGAGCCGGGGAAATTCGCGGTCTTGGCCCGCGCGCCGCACAGCCGATTGAAGAGTGTCGTCTTGCCTGTGTTGGGGTTGCCCAGCAGCGCGTAGCACATGGTTTGCGGCGGGGAATGCTGTGGGGCGTCGCCTTGATTGGCCGCGGGCCCGGCATCGCCACGAATCCATTTCAACGGAGCCGATGTCATCGCCGCTGCACCCTCAATGCGGCCGGCGTCATGTCGCTGGGCGGCAGGAAACTGAAACCAGAATGTTCCGCGCCAATGAGGCAGACAATCCCAAGCGCGTCGAGTTCACCTGCACGATGCATGGCTCGCCGCCTTGGCACACGCGGATTTCGCATTGATGGGTCAACCCCATCGCGTTGAGAAGTTCGCAGTCCTCGCAGCACAGGTTCGTGGCGTGCAGCCAGCCGCGCTCGCCATCGCGCAAGCAGGAAAGCGGAACCGGCTCGCCGCGTGCAACATTGCTTGGATGGGTGCTTGGGCTGGTCATTTCTCGATAATGGAATTGAGACTGGGTCTCAATTCCACCCATCTTAGCGTCATTTCCCGCAATGGGAAGCGAGGAAAATGGGTCAAGGCTGCAATTGGGACTTTGTACCAGCCTTGAATGTCGCAGACACAGGCCTTCTGCGAAAGTTGTCAGTCTGCCGCTGGCCTATGCCGCTTGAAAGCCGCCAGCAACGCCGGCAGCACCACCAGAGTCAGAATATTGTCAGCGATGACGCCCGCGATCACGACGGTCGCCAGCGGCCGCTGGACTTCGGCTCCGATGTGCGTGTTCATCGCCATGGGCACGAAACCCAACGCCGCCACCAGCGCGGTCATCAGGATGGGCCTCAATCGAATCAATCGCGTCTCCTGAATCGCCTGTTCCAATGGCATTCCTTCGCGCAATTTCTGATTGATCGTCGAGACCAGCACGAGGCCATTGAGCATCGAGACGCCGGTCACCGCCACGAATCCGATGGCCGCGGAAATTGTGAACGGCATGTCGCGCAGCCACAGCGCCAAGACGCCTCCCACCGCGGCGAACGGCGCGCCGGTGAGAATGATCAAGGCGTCGGTCACTGATCGCGTGCTGAGATACAGCAGCATCAAGACCAGAAGCAATGCCATGGGCACGATGAACATCAGCCGGTCACGGGCGCGCTCAAGATGTTCAAATTGACCGCCAAATGCGAACGAATACCCGGTGGGCAATTGCAGATGTTCATCAAGCCGCTGTCGAAGATCCGCGACAAATCCGCCCAGATCGCGCCCGCGCACGTTGCACTGCACCACGACGCGTCGCTTGTGCCATTCGCGGGTGATGGTGGCCGGACCCTCAGTCTCTTGGATGTGCGCAAACTGTCCGAGAGGGACGCGCTCGCCCGTGGCCGTGGGAACCAGCGTGCGAGCGATGGTCGCGGCATCGCGCCGGTAAGGCTCGGCCAAGCGCACCGCCAAATCAAATCGCCGCTGTCCCTCGCGCACCTCGCCGACGACTTTCCCGCCCACCGCCTCGACGATTTCCAGCGCGTGCTGCGCCGAAATGCCATATCGAGAGATCGCATCCTGATCGATGTGAATTTCCAGCACGGGCTGGCCGGTCAACTGCTCCACGTACACGTCCGCGCTGCCGGGGGTTTCCTCAAGGATCGTCTGAACTTCCGCGGCTTTCTGCCGCAGGATTTCAAGGTCATCGCCGAAGATCTTCACGCCCACATCCGAGCGCACGCCGGCGATCATTTCGTTCATGCGCATTTCGATGGGTTGGCTGAACACGATGCGCATGCCGGGCATGGCCGAAAGCAGTTGATCAAGTTTGTGCACCAGTTCATCCTGCGATTGTGCGCGGGTCCACTGCTCGCGCGGATGCAGCGTGAGGAAGACGTCGGACACTTCGATCCCCATGGGATCGGTGGCGATTTCCGCAGAGCCCGTGCGCGTCCAGATATGCTTGACCTCATCGGAAAACCGTCGAGGATGTTGTTCAACAGTTTCCTTCCGTATCGGACGGATTCCACAATC
>CAMPIL010000436.1 GCA_946886375.1 uncultured Phycisphaerales bacterium | reverse complement strand
CAATAAGGACCTGGCCGTACCTGGCGGAGTCGCTTGACTGGTACTATCCCGTCGACGCCAGCCGGCTCGACTGGACCAACGTGGGCATGGTGATTCAGTGGGCCTTTGAGTCGATGACGCGCGCTATTGCATCGGGTGTGGTGTTCCTGCTGAGCAGTTTCGGCGAGTACCGGCCAACGCAGAACCTCGTGGAGGGCAAACTCATCGCGTGGCCAGCGGTGCTGATGGGCTTTGTCAAACTGGACCTGGTCTGGTCGGGCCTCGCCATGGTGGTGGGGTACCTCGTGTTGCGCAGGCGGCAACTGGCGATTTACAGCGGACAGGGATGACCATGAGCGGCAACCGATTCGTTGTTGTGCTGGCCCCCATCGTAACGGCGTTGCTCCTTGCCGCGTCAGGTTCGCTGCTGCCAGGCATTCTGCGGCAGTCCGACGACCATGTGCTGCGCTACACCAACACTTCCGTCGAAGGCGCGCCGCCGATCGTAGTCATCGGCACGACCATCGGCGCATTGCGCGGCCTTGTCGTGGACTACCTCTGGATCAAGGCCAACGCCATGAAGGAAAAGGGCCTGTTTTACGAGGCTATGTCCGACGCGGAATTGATCACCAAACTTCAGCCTCGCTTCGGCGCGGTGTGGTCCTTCCACGGGCATAACATGGCGTACAACATCTCCGTCGCCACCAACACGAGGGAAGAACGGTGGGAGTGGGTCAACGCCGGCATTCGCCTGGTGCGCGATCAGGGCCTGCGCTACAACCCCAACGACATGGCGCTGCACCGCGAACTGGCGTTCTGGCTCTCGCACAAGATCGAGGGCGTCGCCGATGACGCGCACCTGTACTACAAGCTCGAATTCTGCAGAGAGTGGCACCTTTTGCTCGGGCCTCCTCCGGAGGGCTACGAGGAACGCAAGGCGTGGATCAAGCAGATCGCTGATGCGCCGGAGACGCTGACCGCCGCCGAGCAGCGCACGCCCGGCGTGGAAGCGCTGGTCGAGCGGCTGCGCGCGGCGTTCCCCAAGGATCAACTGAAGACCAGGTTCAAGCTCGATGGGCAATTCCTTCGCGAATATTGGCTGTGGCAGGCGGTGAAGGAGCAGTCAATGGCGGCGAAGATTCTCGGCATCGAACAGAATCTGCGCGAGAATTCGCGCTATTTCGCCACTTTCGATGACATCGCCAGCGACCCTGCCATGCAGCCGGCGTGGACCACGCTCATTGCGCACGTGCGCAAGCGCGTGCTGAAGGACGACTACAACATGGACCCCGAGTTGATGTCCCGCTACACCGCGGAACTCGGGCCAATCGACTGGCGTCATGGCCAGGCGCACGCGCTGTACTGGGCCCGCAAGGGTTCCGAGGCTGGGCGTGGCCGGCTGTCCGATGATGACATCTACATCTCGCTGAACAACGACAGCCAGCAGATGACCGCGATGCAGGACCTGGCCCGTTCCGGCCGCATCAGTTACGACCCGTTGTCGCGGGAAGAAATGCCCGGCCGTTTCCCCGATCCGCGCTGGATCGACGTCATTGACAAGCAATTCGATTACTTTTACGCCAAGCACATCAATGTGCGCGGCGCGGGCGGCGAGCGGTTCATCAACTTCCTTCAGAACTTCCTCGGGTCAGCCATCTGCGAATGGTTCCGCGAAGGCGAGACCGACAAGGCACAGAAACTGATGGACCGTCTGAAGTTTCTCTTCGGTGGAACGTCCGGCAGCATGTTCCGCAATCCCAAGTGGGAACTTCCGCTGGATGTCTTTGTGCACAATGAAACAATCGGTGAATACGAGAGGCAACCGCACTTAGCGCCGCGCGATGTTTCCGCGTCGCTTCGCTATGGCTACAAGGTGGGAATTCTCAATGGCAGGCCCGAGGTGCTGCGCGGTGCGTTCATCTTCGCCGGGCAGGTGACGCACTGGTTCAAGACCAATTCGTGGAACGACTACAAGACCAAATTCGGCGAGGGTCGAATTGCTGACATCGTCGCTGACCTGGATGAAAGCGCGGACCTGGCATATCTGCAGATGATCGTCGACCCGGGCATCCGGCTGATCGATCGCATCTCCATCTGGAACGCGACCGACCGGGTTGAGGCTGAAGTGCTGCGTCAACTTCCACCAGAAGTGCTCAAGCGCCAGACGCCGCTGTTCCGCGCGTTGACTTACGATCGCGCCAAGCCGATTCTTGAGCGGCAGTTCATGGCCAACGAATTGAGCCGTCAGATGACCTTTGACCAGGCGTTCCCCGCGCCGCCCGGGCTTGATGCCGCGCGGAAGTTCCTGCTCGACCGTCAGCAGAATCGCGAGCGGGAACGCGAAGAGATCAAGAAACGCGATCCGTTCACGCGAATGAGCCGGGCGGCTGGTTGCACCTGGGCGGCTTCTTGAGCGCTCAATCGTGCCGCACTGGATTCCGCAGCGTTCCCATGCCTTCAACGGTAATTTCGACAACATCGCCGGGGCGCAGAAAGCGAGGCGGCGTTCTGGCCGCACCGACGCCGGCGGGCGTGCCGGTCAGAATAACCGTGCCCGCCAGCAGCGTCATGCCG
>CAMPIL010000435.1 GCA_946886375.1 uncultured Phycisphaerales bacterium | reverse complement strand
TCAGCGTGGTGCCGCGCTGAATGATCTGCGCCTTGGTGAGATGAATCAGCGGCGCATGTACGCGAACGGCGCGTCCCTCCACGCCCATGCGCGTCGCCAGGTTTGCAGTGCGCTCGAACGCCTCGATGAACGCGGGCCTGCAATCGGGATATCCCGAGTAATCCACCGCGTTCACTCCGATGAAAATATCCTGCGCGTTCAGCACCTCCGCGTAGGCCAGCGCGAAGCTCAGGAAAATCGTGTTGCGCGCCGGAACGTACGTGATTGGGATGGTCGATTCTGAAATCTCGCCTGCGATGGCCTGGCGATCCTTCGGCACGTTGATGTCCGCCGTAAGGGCCGACCCGCCGAACGCGCGCAAGTCGATCTTCATCATCACGTGCTCGCGCACATCCTGCGATTTCGCCACGGCCTGCGCCGCGTCGAGTTCCACGCGATGTCGCTGGCCGTAATCGAACGTGATGGCGTGACATTGGAATCCATCATCGCGCGCGATCGCCAGGGTCGTGGCGGAATCCAATCCGCCCGAGACGAGCACAACGGCTTTTCGATGAGATTGAGCGGGCATCAGGGATGAAGCACGAGCATCAGGCAAGATGCACCAAGCGTGCACACGGCAGTATCCTAGTGCCTATTGCCCTTTGCTCTAGTGCGCGTTCGGGTGGACGAAGCCCTTGAAGATCGTCATCCACAGGATGCGCAAGTCGAACATGAGCGACCAGTTTCGCACGTAGAACAGGTCGTATTGCAGGCGTTTGCGCAAACTGGTGTGGCCGCGCAGGCCGTTGATCTGGGCCCAGCCGGTCATGCCTGCCTTGACGTTCTGCCGCAGCATGTAACCGCGCCAATCTTCACGGAAACGGCGGATGAGTTCCGGTCGCTCCGGTCGGGGTCCGACCAGCGACATTTCGCCCAGCAGCACGTTGAACAGTTGCGGCAGTTCGTCCAGACTGGTGCGGCGGAGAAAGCGGCCGATCGGCGTGATGCGATCATCATCAGGCTTGGTCCACTCTTCCACGCCCGCCTCCAACAGTTCCGCAGGGTTGCTTCCGGCGTGTCTCATCGTGCGGAATTTGAAGATCTTGAAACGCTGGCCGTTCAGGCTCATGCGCTCCTGCCGGAAAATGACCGGCCCTTGGCCGCCCAATCGAACCAGCAGCGCGATGACCGCCATGGGAATGGCGAACACGATCAAGCCCACGACCGCTCCCACCAGATCGAGCGTGCGCTTGGTGACATGACCCCAGCCCGCCAGCGGAGACTCACGCACCGAGAGAATCGGCATGCCGTCAAGTTCGCTCGCCGCCATATTCAACGGAAGGTGCTTGGGGTTCACATCGGGAACAATGCGCACGTCAACGGGGTACTTGCCCAACCGCAGCAGCAGTCCAGGCAGTTCCGCGGCCATGCGCACCGGCACCGCGATGATCACGCCTGAAACGTCGTTGGCCTCCAGCGCCTTTTCCAAATCATTCAAGCCGCCGCGCACGGGAAGTTCCAGGCATGAATTGCGAACGGTGCTTGGGTGATGGCTGATGAAGTATTTGGGAGTGATGCCCGTCCATGAATTGCGCAGCAGTGTGTGAGCCACGACCTGTCCCAATCGCCCGCATCCGATGATCGCGACGTGGCGAAGGTTCCAGCCGCGCGACCGCACGTATCGCAGCAGCGCCCGAAACGCGTATCGCCAGGTCAGCAGCAGCATGCAGGTGGTGACGCCATACACGCCCCATTGCAGCGTGCTGAGCACGCGGCCTTCCGACAGCACGTTGCGCAACAGCGTGGTGGCGACGATCGTGAGCATCAGGCCAATGGCAGCGCCCTTGATGATCGTCAACGCCTCAGCGAAAAATCGCTGATCGCGCCGCGCCTGGTACAGGCCCACGTGCATGAGCGCTCCGACCAGCAGCGGCACCGCTAGCAACACCGGCACGGCATGCGTGGCGTACCGGGCCCCGCCCTTGGGCGGCAGCCATTCAGACAGCACATTGAAACGAAGGTGGTACGCCAGAATCGTCGCAACGACAATCAACGCTGCATCCGAGGCGATCAGCAGGTTGCGGAAGAATCGATGTTGTTTGCGCAGCACGTCTCTTCGTTGCTCCGTCGGCGCCGGAACGCCGAAGTTTCCCCACAATGGTTTCTGCGGCGTTCATGCCTGCCGCGACTTCAATTCCTCGGCGTATAGTGCAGCATCTCTTGGATTTTTCAACTCCCTGCCGAGTTCAATGATCAATCTACGGCCGTTTTCCGAGAGGTCCGACGCCGCAGGCGCAACGATTTGAACCACGGCGTAGTAGTCGCCCTTCTCGCCCGTGGCGTCGGTCAGACCTCGCCCGCGCACGCGCAGTTTGCGGCCACTGGATGCGCCGGGCGGAATCTTGATCTGGATCGATCGCGGGCCTTCGCCAGCCGAAAGCAGCGGCGCTTCCACCGTTGTTCCCTGCACAGCCTCGGCGATGTTGATCGGGATTTCAATGATCAGGTCCAATCCCTCGCGCCGAAAATATGGATGCTGGCCGACTTGGATCGTGAGAATCAAATCGCCGTGCGGTCCACCGACCGCGCCCGGCT
>CAMPIL010000434.1 GCA_946886375.1 uncultured Phycisphaerales bacterium | reverse complement strand
TGCTTCAACTGGTCAACGGCTGTCGGTTCTAATCCCTCGCCCCAGATGCGATACGGCGCCGGTTGATCGCGTTCGGTATACGCAGGCGTCTCCTGATCTTCGCGCAGAACGGCCGCAAGCTCTTCAAAATAGGGGTTCGCTGCGTTGCGGACCGGATCTTCAAGCACCGCTAGCAGCTCGCGTTCCACACCGTCGCGCCCCAGCGCGGCCTCGGCAACAGGAATCGACTTCAGCGCCGCACCGATCGCCTTACCAGGCTTGAACCCGAGTCTGATAAGATCGTGACCGGTCATTCACCCTTCCGCATGCGCTGACGATCAGTTTAGCGTGCCGCCGGCGCTGGCCGATACAGACAAACTATGGCCGCACACGACACGCTTCAAGCCGAACAAGCATCTCTGCCCCCAATGTCGACCCGCGAACCGCGCATCGGCGACGGCAAAATTCTCGCATTCAACCTGCTTGTCTGGGCCGTGATGCTGCTGGCGTCGATCGTTTTTATCGCCAGATTCGGCAGCAACGTCCCGTCCTGGGACGACTGGGACCAGGTACCCACGGCAACTGGGCATCAGCCTGTCACATGGGAGTGGCTGTGGTCGCAGCACAACGAACATCGCGTGCCGCTGCCGCGGCTGATCATGCTCGGCCTGATGCGATTCGTGGCGCTCGACTTCCGGGTTCAGATGTACTTCAACACGGTGCTCACCGGCGCGGTCGCGCTGGGATTGCTGCTGGCAGCGCGACACGTTCGCGGCGGGCGATCGAGCATGTTTGATGCGTTCCTACCGATTGCCCTGATGCATTGGGGTCAGGCCGCCAACATGCTCTGGGGATGGCAGATTCAGTTCTATTGCTCGGCCCTGCTCGGCGGGTTGATCCTGATGCTGGTTTCGCGGCTTGGGCCAAAGACGCGGGCAATCAATATCGCGGCGATCGGGGTCGCGATGATGCTTTTGCCGCTGTGCGGCGCCAATGGGCTGGCCCTCGTGCCGGCGATGGCGTGCTGGCTGGGCTACGCGGCCTTCCTGGGCTTGCGCAAACGCGAGCCGATGACGCCGCGCCTGGCAATGATCGCCGTGATCTTCGCGCTCGTCTCAATCGCGCTGGTCGGGCTGTATTTTCTCGGCTACGAACGCGTTCCCTTCCATCCTTCCACCCATCGCGTCAAGGACATCCTGAGCACGTCGGCTAAATTCCTGACCATGGGATTCGGCCCGGGCATCGTCGCGCTCGACCAATCGCTGCAGCCCGCGTGGTTTTGGCGCATCGCCTGCATCGGCACATTGGGGCTATTGGCCACCACCCTTCTCATGCTGTTGCATATCTGGCGGCGCGATCCGAAAGAGCGGCTACGGTCGGCTGGGCTGATCTGCGTCATCGGGGCGGTGGTATCGCTGGCGCTGGGGTTGGGCATGGGCCGGGAAGGCTTCGAGTCACGCTATATCACGTTGTCCGTGCCCGCGCTGTGCGCGGTGTATCTGGCATGGAGCGCCTACGGGCGGGAACGACTTGGCCGATGGATGCGCGGCGCGATGTTCATCCTGGCGCTGGCAGCTTTGCCGTGGAACACAAAATGGGGATTGGAATATGGACGAAACCTGAAGCAGCAGCTGGCCGCGTTTGAAGCAGACATGATTTCAGGTCTTCCGCTGTACCAGCTCGTGCATCGGCATGCCAATTATCTGCATCCGCATCACGACTTGCCATCGGAATACTTGCCGATGCTGCGCAACACCGGTGTCGGCGCGTTTACCCGGATGAAGCACAATTTAGTTTTTCGTGAAGTGTCCGTGCCCCTGCAGCCGGTGGAACTACATGAAATGCGTTGGAACGACGGAGTCGGCCAAGCCACCGGTTACAACGCGTCCGTCACGTTCGCGCTTCCGGCCGATGTTCCTGCCGCCGCGGGCGTGCGGCTGCGTTACAGCTATACGAGTCCCGGCGGGATCGAGCCGTATCTGGCCATCTTCTGGAAATCGCTCTCTGAAGCTGATTTCACCGATGCGCAGAAACACAAATATTCACCGACCGGCGATCATGCCAATTGGCAACAGGGCACGTGGACGCGGCTGAAAGACAACGTCACCACTATGACTGTATGGACGTGCGACGACGTAGGGATGGTACGCGTAAGTCCGCTGTATGATCGCGGGACGATCCGCATCCACGCCCTGACGGTCCTCGTTCCGGCAGACGTAAATTAACGGCACAGCTTCAACCGCAGTTTCTTTTTCAGCGGATCTCCAGCGTCGGTGCCGGCGTTTGCATGTTGCGCAGACTGATTTGCCCGGCGAGGATGTGTACGATTTTTTCCAGCGCTTCGCGCAGTCGGGGATCACCTTCGAAATTCTTCGTCGGATTTCCCGCGTCGCTGTTGATGCGCAGCTCCGTAAACATCGGCAAAGCGCCGAGGAACGGCAAGCTGAGTTCCTGCGCGGCTTTTTCTGCCCCGCCCCGGCCGAAGATGTCCTGGATGCTTCCATCCGGCAGCGGAAGGTAGCTCATGTTTTCGACAATGCCCAGTACCGGTGCGCCAAGCTGCTGGAACATCCGCACCGCGCGGATCGCATCATCGAGCGCAACC
>CAMPIL010000433.1 GCA_946886375.1 uncultured Phycisphaerales bacterium | reverse complement strand
CGCATCCGACCAGACCAACGGTGGGCACAGCCGCCAACGCCGCCGTGCACATCATTCGAATGACTCGTGTCATCATTGCTCATGCTCCTTATGCATGAGGCGGCCGGAGTCGCAGGCAACGTGTGCCCATCAACACGACGCGCCTCATCAAACACTACGGCTGGGCATGGGCAGTTGCGTGTAGGTCCCGGTTCCGAATGAAACCTGTCAGCCGGGAAATCGCCCGACGCAAGTGCTCCCCTGCGTGCACTGTCTTTCAATGCTCGTGAGGGTGTTGATGGTCAGCGGGATTTTCGTCATTGGGCGGCGGCGTCGCTGGCGTGGCGCCGGGCATCATCGGATCGAACACAACCGGGCCGACGACCTGCCGCGGCTTGATCGTGAGGAAGCGAACTGAACCATCAAGAAACACGAAGTTGCCCGCGCCCGGCACGCCGTGCCAGTCTGCGTTGCGCCCGGTTGACTCGGCGACTTCGTGCCACACCGGGTCGCCCATGAGAAGCAAGCGCGAAGCGGCGGTGGTGATTTCCGAGCGGTGCAATCCGCGTCCTTCGATCGCAACGGTCGCGCCAGCGGATGCGTCGGGTGGCGTGTACCACAACAGCGAGGAGTTGGCGCGGTAACTGGTGCCGAAACTTCGGAACGCGGTGCGCCGACCGGTGCTGACGGTGATGCCATGATCCGACGGACAGCACCACACGATGTCGTTGGTGTCGTTGGTGCGCACCTGCGGCAGGTAGCCTGTCAGCGGGCGACTGGTGTCGGGAAAGGCCACGTCGCTCACTGCCGAGAAACGCATCCCGCCGTAAAACCATCCCGGCTGCACTGGAACGGTGGGGAACTGAAGGTTGTGCTCTTGCAGGTACAACTGCCAGGCATCGCTGATCTGCCTTTGATTGCTCTGGCAGCGATCGCGGTAACTTGCGCTGCGTGCGGTGGAAAGCGCTGGAAGCAGAATGGAAAGCAGCACGGAGATGAGCAACACTGAGAGCGCCGTCTCCAGCAGCGTCAGGCCGCGCGCGGACCTTTCCTGTTTCATTGGCACCATCATAATCCGTTGATTCGAGGCGTAGAGATGCACGAATCACCCAGCCTGCCCGGCTTGACATTGGACCGATAAGTCGCCGAACCAAAGCCCTCGGGAATAGGGACGCGAGGCGTTAAACAGGTGGACTTTTTGCGAAAACCTCTTGCGTGGGTCGGATGTTGGTGTAGGATCGTAGTCGAGAGAAGGGTGTCAGCCATTCCGGCTGTCACAAAGAGAGAGTCATGAACAACAACAAAACCGCCATGTGCGCCGTTGCCGGCGCTGCGCTGATCGCCTCGTCCGCGTTCGCAGGTCCTGAATGGATCGAACAGGACGACGCGGGTTCGAACCTCGCCACGGCCCAGCCCACGCTTGGCAGTGGTCCGCTGCAATCCATTGCCGGCCGATTGGGCGTGGTGCAGAGTTTTCTTGGGGGTACCGACTATGAGGATTTGTTCCTGATCACTGTGCAGTCGCCTTCGCTGTTCACGATGCAAGTGACCAGCGCGGATTTTGATGCGCAACTGTTCGTCTTCAACGTCACGCTGCCGGGCCAACTGTTCGGCCTGCTCGCCAACAACGACACTGTTCTTGGTGATGAACCGTTCGTGGGCAACATGGCGACCGACAGCACCGGCGCGCAACTGCTGCTGCCGGGCGTGTACGTCGTGGGCATCTCGGGTCTGGGCCGCAATCCGCTGAGCAATACCGGCGCGATCTTCAACTTCCAGTCGCAGACGGAGGTTTCCGGAGCCGACGGCCCGGGCGGCATCAATCCGCTGTCGGGTTGGACTGGCGAAGGCCAGACCGGCGAGTACATCATCGACGTGACCGGCGTGACCTTCTACGACCTGCCCGAACCCGGCGCGATGGCGCTGCTGGCGATCGCGGCGGGATGCGCAGCGCGCCGCCGCCGTCGGTGAGAGTCGCACTGAACTGAACAAGTTACGTCGCCGCGTCGCCGCGTCGCCACGGCGTCACGGCGCCACGTTGTCACATTGCCACGGCGTCATATCTCCTCGTCGCCGCGCCGCCGCGGCATCATGTCGTCACGTCGTCACGGCGTCACGGCGCCACGTTGTCATATCGCCACAGCGTCACATCTCCAACTCGCCGCGCCGTCACATCGCCACGTTGTGGTTGGTTCCATTGCGCCGTTTCAATGTGTCCATGACGTGTAACCGCGATACATAGCCTTTTAGCTAAAAATACATCTGTGCTGCACTGACCACGCCGAGTGTCGCGAGCGCGGGGCGGCTTGCGTGCTTCGTGAATGTGTTCATCGCGTGTGCGCCATGTGACATATACGGTTTTAGCTAAAAGTGCATGTATGTCCCCGTGCTGCAGGGGGCCGCGAGCATCACGAGGGCGAGGGGGCTGTGCGTGTGGTTGGTCAATGTGATCATCGCATGTGCACCATGTGACACATGCAGTTTTAGCTAAAAGTACATCCATGCTGTCATGCTGCACTGGTGCCGCGCGAGCGTCATGCGGCTTGCGTGATTCAGCAACGTTCATCATGAGCACACTGTGACATATAGGTTTTTAGCTAAAAATGCATCTGTACTG
>CAMPIL010000432.1 GCA_946886375.1 uncultured Phycisphaerales bacterium | reverse complement strand
AACGACATTCGATTTCACCTGCTCAGCCGCGAAGGTGGATACCGTCTGCGCAACAAACTCTACTGCCCGGAAACCGGCGAAGAGTTTCAGGTCGCCCAGGCGGCGCGCGGTTTTGAAATTTCCCCCGGCGAACACGTCATGATCGAGGAAGAGGAACTCGCGCAACTGCGGCCGCGCGGCAGTCGAACCATCGAGATCATCGACTTCGTCGATTTGGACCAGATCGATCCGATCCATTTCAACCGTCCGTACTATGTCGCGCCAGACGATGAAGAGGGTCAGGGATACCGCTTGCTGTTGCAGGCGCTCGCGGACACGGGCAAGGTGGGTATTGCCCGGTTCATCATGCAGGGGCGCGAGCACCTTGCGGCGATCCGGCCGCTGGACGGCGTGCTGTGCCTTGAACTCATGCATTTTTCCGACGAGGTTGTCGATGCGCGGGAGGTGCCCGGCCTGCCTGTCGAGGGCGCGGTTCCACTGCGCGAACTGGAGATGGCGCGGCGGCTGATCGGCGCTTTGGCCAGCGACTTTGAGCCGCAGCGGTATCGTGCCGAGCACCGCGAGCGGGTGCTGGAGTTGATTGAGCGCAAGGCGGCGGGCCGGCCGGTCACCGGGCCTGCGGACGCCGAGCCGCCGCCGCACGACATGAGCCTTGCGCGTGCGCTGGAGGAGAGCCTGCATCGCGTTCAGCGTCCGGCGCGGCGTCGTCGGACGGCCTGAGCCGTTTTCAATCTTGGTCCGTTTTTGAGGCAGGATTCCCATGCGCGCTGCCCGCGCGGCGGTGTAGCGTCGATAAGTCAATGCCTTGGGGCGCACCGCGCGCCGCTGTGCATTGATCCAACGCTTGCAAAGGAGATCGTTTCAATGGCACAGTCACGGCGAAATCAGGAAGGCAATTCTTCACGCAGTCGCAGCGGGCGCAGCAGTTCCGGCAGCAGCACCAGGAGGCGCGGCAGCACCAGTTCTTCCACCCGACGCAGCCGCGAAGAAGGCGGACGCAGCAGGTCACGAACTTCCTCCCGCTCTTCCAGCCGCTCGGCCAGCATGTGACGGCACGTCCGCTTGTTGTGGCGTGATGGTTGTTCGCGCCTCGGGCGCGATTGACCCGCGCCGCGACAACGCCGGCGACGTCCGCCGCCCCGCACGACCATGCGATCAGCCGCGAGTCCTCAGGACTCGCGGCTTTCGTTGCGCGCCCATCAGTACTCAAGCAATTCACTGCCACGCCGGCGGCTGCTGCTGCGCAAGCTCGGCAGCGACGATTCGCACGCGCGATGTGCAAGACGGTCCAGCGCGTTGTACGACGCCACCGTCACCATGCCGTACACGATGTGCGCCACGATCGGCCCGATGATTTGTTTTGCATCCTGCTTCCATACCGGCGGGGCGAGTTTCGTCGCTGGAAGCCAGCCAAGAAATCCAATCGCCCAGTTGGCCAGGCCCAGCGCGACGCCGTCGGCGATCACGGGGCCGCCGTTCGGCCGCAGCAGGCCATACGCCGCGCCAAATGACATGCCGTAGTCAAACCCCAGCGCCTTGGCGGCAACTTTTTCGACCTTCTCCGGAATCTGGCGGCGCGTCTGCTCGGGGAGCAATTGCTCGGCTTTTTTGATTAAGAACTCGCCGGGGTCTTTCCTGATGGGCGAAGTTTCGCCGATCATTTTTTTCGCCGCAGCACTGACCGAGTGCAAGGCAAAGGTCCCAGCAAGGCCCGCAGCCGACCCGATCGCCAGTCGCGTGATGAGTCCATCGTGACGTGAATTCAATTGCATGGAAAGAAGCCTCCGGAAATGCGCAGCGTGATTCGGCCGCGCCCAATTTGTTCAGTCGAGTCATCGTGACATCATTGACCAGCGAGCGGTCTGCGGCAGCCATGAACGCAGAATCTGCGTGTAACTTTGCTTGACGATGCCCGCCGCGTCCGGATCGCCTTCCAGAATCGCGCTGAGATAGGATCGGGCCTGCTCGAAACTGATGTGCGGCGGCAGTGGGGGAACATCGGGATCGACAATCGCATCGATCAGCGTCGGCCGATCAGCGGCAAACGCCTGGTCGAACGCGTCGCCGAGGTCGTCAGGATGATCCACGGTGATTCCGCCCAGCCCCAGTTGACGCGCGAACTGCGCATAGGAAAACGGCGGAAGGTCCTGCGAGGCGGGGAACTTCGGATCGCCCACCATCACGCGCTGCTCCCACGTCACCATGTTCAGGTCCTGATTGTTCAGCACGATGATGATCACGCGCGGGTCGGACCATTCCGGCCAGTGTCGCGACATCGTGATGAGTTCGTTGAGGCCCAGCATCTGCATCGCTCCGTCGCCAGAGCAGGCGATGACCGGCCGGTGCGGGTGCGCGAACTTGGCGGCGATGGCGTACGGAATCGCCGGCAGCATCGTGGCCAGTCCGCCCGAGAGCGAGAACATCATGCCGCGGCGAATTTTCACATCGCGGGCCAGCCACTGCACCACGGTGCCTGAATCGGCGGTGATGATGGAATCATCGGGCAGGCGCGGCGAGAGTTCCCAGAAGACGCGCTGCGGATTGATCGGGTCGGCGTCCGCCAGCGCGCGGGCTTCGACGACCTCCCACCAGTCCTC
>CAMPIL010000431.1 GCA_946886375.1 uncultured Phycisphaerales bacterium | reverse complement strand
CGAGAGGATGAAGAAGCTCGCCGCGAACGCCCACGGGACGATCGTCGCGACGCCTGTGGGATCCACCGCGTACAACGTCTCGGCGGGCGGGCCGATCGTGAACCCCAAAGTGAACGCGATGATCATCACGCCGATCGCCGCCCACAGCCTTGCGTTTCGCCCGATCGTCACGAGCGCGGATGCAACCGTAGAGGTTGAAGTGATTCGCGCCAATGAAGGCACGACGCTCGTGCTCGACGGCCGGGTGACGGTTCCGCTCAAGGTCGGCCAGCGCGTGAAGGTCCAGCGGCATCCCAAGCGGGCACGGTTCGTCGCCAATCCATCGTCCACGTATTGGCAAATTCTGCTGGAAAAGTTGCGCTGGGCCGCGCCGCCCACCTATCGCGACCGGGGCGTGTGAGCGCACCCGGCTGCCGAGGCGGCGCGCGGGCTTTCAAGTCCGCCTGCCAGCAGTTTCACGCTACTATTCCTCCCCATGATCGACCTCAAACAACTTCGCGCTGATCCTCAGCGGTTTATTCAGGGCGCTCGCGACAAGGGCGTTGACGTTGACATCCCCCGCCTGATGCAACTGGATGAGCAGTTGCGGCAGTTGAAGACTGAGATCGAAAACCGCCGCGCCGAGCAGAACAAGATCAGCAAAGAGGTCGGCCCACAGATCGGCAAACTCAAGGGGCAGTTGAAGTCAGCCGCCGGCGCCGAGCGCGCGACGCTCGAATCGCAGGTGCGCGAGATGGAGCAGCGGCCGGCGAAACTCAAATCGGAAATCGCCGGCCTCGAGGAAAAACTCAGCGCCATTCAGGTCGAGTTTGAGCAATTGCTTCTGCAGGTCCCGCAGCCGCCGGACCCCGATGTGCCCAAGGGCAAGTCTGCCGACGACAATGTTGAGGTCAAACGGTGGAATCCGAAATGGTTCGATCCCGTCAAATCGTTTCAGGACAACAAGGGCTTTGCTCCCAAGACGCACCTGCAACTGGTGCGCGATCTCAAACTGGTTGATTTCGAGCGCGGCGTGAAGATGTCCGGCACGCGGCAATACGTGCTGACCGGCGACGGCATGCGCCTGCACCAGGCGGTGCTGCGATTCGCGCTCGACTTCATCACGACAAAGCACCAATTCACGCCGCTGGGCATCCCCGTCATCGTGCGGGAAGAGTGCATGGTGGGCACGGGCTTTTTTCCCGCCGGCCGCGAGCAGGCCTATCACATCGCCGAGAAGGATCGCGGCGGCTCGCACGATCTCTACCTCACCGGCACGGGCGAAGTGGGACTGATGGCGTTCCACCACGACGAGATTCTCGATGGTGAATCGCTGCCATTGAAATACGCGACCGTTTCAACCTGCTTCCGGCGCGAGGCCGGCGCGGCAGGCAAAGACACCGCGGGCCTGTACCGCATTCACCAGTTCGACAAGGTCGAGCAGGTCGTCATTTGCAAAGCCGATGAAGCCGAATCGCGCGCCTGGCACAAGAAGATGATCGGCATCGTCGAGGAACTGC
The DNA here is from genome assembly GCA_946886375.1 of uncultured Phycisphaerales bacterium. Next base: position 1,098 of record CAMPIL010000431.1, on the reverse strand, counting down.
TGCAGATGCTGGAGGTTCCCTATCGCCTGCTGCAATGCTGCACCGCTGACCTTGGCGTGAAGAACGCGGACATGATCGATGTGGAAAGTTGGATGCCCGGCCGTGGCGAGGACGGCCCCGACGGTCGGCCGCGCGGCGCGTACGGCGAAACGCACTCGGCATCGCGCCTCTATGACTTTCAGTGCCGACGGCTGAACATGCGCTACAAGGATGAAAAGGGTGCGAACGTGTTCTGCCATTCGCTCAACAACACGGTGCTGGCGAGTCCGCGCATCCTGATTCCGATTCTCGAGTTGTATCAGAACAATGATGGGTCGGTCACGATTCCCGCTGTGCTGCGGCCGTACATGGGCGCGCAGGAGCGCATTGGGTAGACATTCCCGCATGTGCGGGAAAGCCGCGCGCTGATTTCACGCTTACGGACCGAAGACCGGCAGCGGATCGGGGACCTTTTCGATGACGCCTTCCTCGACTAATCGCTGCGCGATCTCGCCGATGTGCGCATTGAGGTACACCACCAGCGGCGTGGCCGGGCCGGGCTTGACGCCTTCAGAAATCATTTCCTCGTACGCGGCCTTGCCGGTCCAGCCCTCCACCAAGGTTCGGTAGGCTGCGACAACGCCGCCGGTGCGGTACGTTCCAGCCGCGCAGTGCACGACCACGGGATTGTTCTGCGATTTGGATTCGACGATCGCCTTGACCGCCCCGACATAACTCTCCACCGCGCCTGTGCCGTCGCCGATGAGCGGGAAGAACGCGCGATTGATGCCGAGTTCCGTCGCGGCGGTGGCGGCGGCTTCATGGGCCGGATCGTCCTGTTCATCCTTGCCGATGAGATTGACCACGGTCTTGATGTTGTGCTTTTCCCATGTCGATTTCACGAGGGTGGAAGAAAGTTCGCCGCTGCGGTAGACCATCCCCTGGTCCACAACTTCCCAGTGCCGGGGAAAGATGTGCCGCTTGATGTTCTGCCAGCCGATGACGCCGCCTGCAATGACAGCAACTGCGATAAGAACGGCGATGACATTTCGGCGAGGAGCAGGCAGCCGCGTGTTGGCGTTCGGTGAATCAGCCACGGTTTACACCCTGTGTCCGCTC
>CAMPIL010000430.1 GCA_946886375.1 uncultured Phycisphaerales bacterium | reverse complement strand
CCACCCCCCCATTGCCAGCGCACCGGTACATGCGAGTTGCAGACAGTCCACATCATCGAGCAAGCTAGAAGCCGATCTCGATCTGACTGAACTGGTTGCTACACTCCCTCCATCATGGCAGAGGCGTATTCCGGTTCGATCGACCCGCAGATTCTTGGGACAGTCCAGCGGTATTGGGGCTACACATCGCTGCGGCCGTTGCAGGCGCAGGCGATTCGGGCGGGACTTGATCATCGCGATTCGCTGGTCGTGCTGCCCACCGGCGGCGGGAAGTCGCTGTGCTATCAGGTGCCGCCTGCGATCGCGGAGCGGACTGACATTGTCGTCTCGCCGCTGATCTCGCTGATGAAGGATCAGGTGGATGGTCTGAACGCCAACGGCTACGCCGCGGCCGCGCTGCATAGCGGGTTGAGCGATGCCGAGCGGCGCGAGATCGAGCGCGGCATTGCGCAGGACAAGTATCGCCTGCTCTTCGTCGCGCCGGAGCGATTGCTGACGTCCTCTTTCATGCAGGTGATTCAGCGGCTGGAGGTGAAGGCGTTCGCGATCGATGAAGCGCACTGCATCAGTCAGTGGGGTCACGACTTTCGGCCTGAGTATCGGCAGTTGCGGACGTTGAAGGATCGATTTCCGGGCGCGAGCGTGCATGCGTACACCGCCACGGCGACGCCGCGCGTGCGCGAGGACATTGTCGCGCAACTGGGGTTGGAGAATCCCAACGTGCTGGTGGGAGTCTTCGACCGGCCGAACCTGGTGTATCGCATCGTGCCGAAGGTGCAGGTCGAATCGCAGGCGCTGGAGGTGGTGCGGCGTCACACGGGCGAGGCGGTGATCGTGTACTGCATCAGCCGCAAGGACACCGAGTACACGGCCGAGGTGTTGAAGGCCAACGGCGTGAACGCGGCGGCGTACCACGCGGGCATGGAAAAGGCCAGCCGCTCCGCAGTGCAGGATGCGTTTGCGAAAGAGCAGTTGGACGTGGTGGTGGCGACGGTGGCGTTCGGCATGGGGATCGATCGCTCCAACGTGCGCTGCGTGGTGCACGCGGCGATGCCCAAGACGGTTGAGCACTATCAGCAGGAAACCGGCCGCGCCGGACGCGATGGCCTTGAGGCTGAGTGCATCATGTTCTATTCGTATGGCGACGTGATGCGCTGGCAAAGCCTGATCGAGTTCAGCGCGGAGAAGATCGAAGACCCGCACCTTCGCGGCGAGACGGTGGATGCGCAATTGGAACTGCTCGATCACATGCAGCGCATGTGCAACTCCGCGGGATGCAGGCACCGCGCGCTGTCGCGGTACTTCGGCCAGGAGTATGAAATTCCGCGCTGCGAAGCGTGCGATGTCTGTTTGAATGAAATCGAAGGGCTGACCAATGCGACCGTGACGGCGCAGAAGATCCTCTCGTGCGTGGCCCGGACCGAGCAGCGGTTCGGCGTGGGGCACATCGTGGATGTGCTGGCCGGGGCGGATACCGAAATGGTTCGCAACTGCAGGCACGATCAGTTGAGCACCTACGGCTTGCTGTGCGAGATGCCCAGGAAATCGCTGGCGAATCTGATCTATCAACTTGTCGATCAGGGCTTGCTCGAGCGCACGCCCGGCGATCGGCCGACGCTGCGATTGAACAACGCCTCGGTCGAAGTGCTCAAGGGAAAGCGCGATGTGAGTTTGATCGAACCCAAGAGCGCGCCGGTCCACCGCGCAGCAGTGGAAGAGCAGACCTGGGAAGGCGTGAACCGTGGATTGTTCGAGCATCTGCGGCAACTGCGCAAGGACATCGCCGCCCAGCGCATGGTGCCTGCGTTTGTGGTGTGCGGCGACGCGGTGCTGCGTGAACTGGCCAGCGTGCGGCCGTCTACGGTCGAATCATTTCGGGGGATTCACGGCATCGGCGAGCACAAGGCAGCGGACCTCGGGCCGCGATTCGTGCAGGCCATCAACGAATACTGCGCGCAGAAATCGCTGACGCAGGATGAATTCGCATCGGCGGCGGTCATCATCCCCAAACGCGCGGGCAAGCCCAATCCGGTCAAGGAAGAAGCGATGCAGATGCTGGCGGAAGGAAAAGGCATCGACGAAATCGCGACGGCGACCGGGCGAGCGCGCAGCACCGTGGGCCAGTATCTGGAGGAGTGGATCAAGAAGAGCCGTCCCGTGAGCATTCATGCGTGGGTGGATGAGCAGACATATCAGCGCGTGCGTGCGGCGGCTGCGCATCTGGAAGGCGCGAGCGTGAAGCCGGTCTTCGATGCGCTTGAAGGCCAGGTGCCGTATGAAACGATCCGCGCGGTGGTCGCGCACCTGCAAGTGCGGTCATGATTTCAGCACACAGGCGCGCGGAATGTCGCTTCACTGCGAGGCGTGTGACTTGCTGGCAAATCGCAGGATGTTGTTCATCAACGCTCGCGCCGAATGCGGCGAGTAGCCGCTGATGCCCCAGCAGGGTTGATCGAGCAGCGCGTGTGAAATGTCTTCGCGGCTGAAGAGCAGTTGCGGGCCGCGCGCTTCGTCAATCGTCATGCCGCGCAGGCGCGGCGCGGTTTCGCGCGTGCCGAACGCCTGCATGCTGAACGGGCGGTATTCGACTTGGGTGAGATCGACAGCGTCG
>CAMPIL010000429.1 GCA_946886375.1 uncultured Phycisphaerales bacterium | reverse complement strand
CGATCGGCGTCACCATCATCGCCCCGCGGAATGACAGCGCGGCTTCGGGTTGACGGCTGAGGTCGTATTTCCCGAATGCGTTCTGCGGCAGCGCGGCGAAAGGAACGCCCCCAACGAACTGGCCGATGAGTCGCCGCCACACCCGCAGAGTACGACGGCCCGCTTGCTCCCCTCGGATGGAATACGATCTATGCAGCACAGCGCTGCCGCGCCCTCGACGCGACCCTTTCCCGAGAGAGGAACTTATTATCATGGCTTCAGCCAGCCCACATGCGATGTCTATCGTCCTCGTCCACGGCGGTTTTGTGGACGGCTCTGGTTGGGAAGGCGTCTACAACATTCTGAGGAAAGACGACTATGCGGTCAGCATTGTTCAGAATCCGACCATTTCGCTGGCCGATGATGTGGCCGCGACCCGGCGCGTCATTGCGGCGCAGCGTGGGAGCGTGATTCTTGTGGGACATTCGTATGGCGGCGTGGTCATCACTGAAGCCGGCAACGATCCAAAGGTTGCGGCGCTGGTGTACATCACAGCGTTTGCACCCGATCGCGGCGAGTCGGTGGCGTCGTTGATCAAAGATCCGCCGCCGGGAGCGCCGGTGCCGCCGATTCTGCCGCCGCAGGATGGCTACTTGCTGCTGGACAAGGCGAAGTTTCCATCGTCATTCGCGGCTGACGTTGAGCCAACACGCGCGGCGTTCATGGCAGACTCGCAAGTTCCCTGGGGTATCGCGGCGCTCGAGGGCGCGATCAGCGAACCAGCGTGGAAGAGCAAGCCGAGTTGGTACCTGGTGAGCACCGAAGACAGAATGATTCCGCCGCCGGCCCAGCGATTCATGTCCAAGCGCGCGGCTTCAACGATGGTTGAGGTCAAGGGCAGTCATGCGATTTACGTTTCTCAGCCAGACGCTGTCGCCGCGCTCATCCAAGAGGCTGCGCGCGAAGTGGAGCGGAAGACGAAATAAGCGACTCTTAACTTATCGCTTCATGCTGCTCACCTGGATGCGTCACTCGGTCACGGTCAATTCGAGGCGCATGCCGAGTGAAGCGTGCGGCCCGACCGGGCATGTCACCTTGTACGTGCCGGGCTTGAGTTGGACGCGCAACTCAGTGGATTCGCCGGGCTTGAGGTTGTGCGGCGGGGCTGCTTCCACTCCCTGACCAGCGATCTTGAAGTTGTGCTCGTGCGTGCCGATGTTCTTGATCTGGAAGACAACATCGCCGCCTGGGATCGTCGTGGGCATGTGAATCTTGTACTCATTGAGCAGAACTTCGACGAGCACCTGATCGTCTACGCGGGTGTACGTCGTGTCGCCTGTGGCGTGCTGGGAACTGGCGCAGCCTGCCAGCGCGCATCCCGCGCCGAAGATGATCGCGCACAATAGAATCTTCACTAGTCGTGCGAGTGTGGAACACGGTGCAACCATGGTTGTTCTCCTTTGATAAAGAACGCCGCACGCTCCCAGGCTTTCTTCCGGGGGGGGCGGCGGCGTCATTCACTCTTGTGCTGCGCTGCCACCCTTGTGCCGCGCCGCGTCCGCGATCAGCGCTGCCACTTCCTTCGGGCGGGACTGATATACCGAGTGGCTCGCACCCTCGACCTCGACGGTGTGGCTGCCGGCCCGCCTGGCGTACATCCGCTCTAGGTCGGGGTTGATGATCCGGTCGGCCATCGCCACCATGGTCCAACTTGGCTTGGTCTTCCACGCGGGGTCTTGCACGGGCGTCGTGAACACCTTCGCCGAGGCGAACACCTGCGATCGTGCCATGAACTCAGCCTGCTCGGCCGGCAGGTCGGCGCAGAAATCTTCGTGGAACCGTGCCGGGTCGAGATACGTGAACCCATCGGGCGTTTTCACCGGCGGCTTGGCGAGCGCGGGAAAGCGTTTGCCGTTGCCTGCCTCGGTCTCGCCGACGTCCGGTTGGTGGGCCGCGATGTACACCAGGGCCGCGACCTTCGCGTGCGTTCCCGCCTCGGTGATGACCGTTCCCCCGTAGCTGTGGGCGACGAGCACGCACGGCCCGTTCTGCAGTTCCAGCACGCGGTTGGTCGCGGCCACGTCTTCCTCAAGCGATGTCAGCGGCTCTTGAACCAGCGCGACGTGGTAACCATCTTTGATGAGGATCTCGTACACCGGCTTCCAGCCAGACCCGTCGACGAACGCGCCGTGAACCAGCACGATGTTCTTGACGCCGTTCGCTGCCGGCGACGGCGGCGGCGGGGCCGCGCTGATGAGCGCCAGGCACGCGACGACCGCCGCGACTGTAAAACATCGCGTGAGAGTGCGAAACCTCATGGAACACCTCTCATGAACGATTGTGAAACACGTCAGGGATTGCCCCTCAAGGACTTTTTGGGCGTCCTTGTGGCCACTGTATTTACTTCCAAGCGGCGAATCCCTTGGGGGAAATCCTGTTTTTGAAATGCTCGGATGACGTAAGTTCTGTCAGCACTCCCACCCCAAGCGAGTAAGCCTCCGACGTTTCCCTCGAAGGGCTTGATCTGTCGAAACGTCGAGGCGACAGGACTCCAGTTGAACTATTTCTGCGTTCCTGCGCTGACATCAACGGCTGCGATTTTGTGCGACTGTTGAAGCACTGTCGCCCGTGCGGGAA
>CAMPIL010000428.1 GCA_946886375.1 uncultured Phycisphaerales bacterium | reverse complement strand
CCGGGCGCGAAGGCGGGATCGATGCAATCAATGTCGAAACTGAGATAGACCTCATCATCGCCCAGGCGTTTCAGGAACTCGACAATGCGCTTGCTCCCATCGCCGCTGCGCCACTGCTCAAACGTGACGAGTTCGATGCCGTGTTCGCGGCCGTAGGACAAATCTTCGCTTGCATTCAACGGTCCGCGAATGCCCACGCTCAGCGTCCTGCGCAGGTCGATGATGCCGTCTTCCTGCGCGCGGCGGAACGGCGAGGCGTGCGACCACTTGTTGCCGCCTACGACATCCACCGTGTCCAGGTGAGCGTCAAAGTGCAGCACCGCAAGGCCGTTCTTGGGCTTGCCGCGCCGCTGCCAGGTGGCGCGCATGTTGGCGTAGGCGATGGAATGATCTCCGCCGACGGCGAGCAGTTTGGTGTGCGCGGGTTCGCCAATGCTCATCGCAAACTCAGCGACTGCATCAAGCGTGCCCTTCCAATCGAACGATTTCACCGGCGCATCGCCCGCGTCCGCCATCGAGAAGATTTCCGCAAGGTTGATGTTGTGCTCAAGATGCACGGGCTTGATGTATTGCGATTCGTTGCGGATCGCGCGCGGCGCGAACCGCGCCCCCGGCCGATAGGTCACCCCCAGATCGAACGGCACGCCGTACAGCGCCCAGTCCACAGGCTGCTGATGATCGGGCACCTGGTCGATCATGGGGAACCGGCAGAAGGTGGCAATGCCCGCAAACCGCGGAAACTGCCTTGCATTGGGCAGCGTGGTCCGAGGCTGGGCTGCGGCCTTGGACTGGTTCGGGCCGGGATGTGCGTCGCGGTCGGGCATCCAAGGCATCGTCGCGTCGTGATTCAAAAAGGCAAGGGCAATGGCCGCCGGGTGTAGGCGTTGAGTCCTTAGGACCCATAACAGGCTCGCTCTGGCGTCACATCCACAATTTCATCGTGCCGATCCGGCTCGATCGTTAATTCAGTGCCCATCCTCTTCCTCGCACTTTTCACGGAGCATCTTCATGACAAGGTCCAATCTCGCGTGTGTCAGCGTGCTGGCAGTCTTGTTTGTCCCACTCACTGCTCACGCCAAGGCCGTTGAATCGCCGGGCCGGATCGAGGCGGTCACCGTCTATCGCGGGCAGGCGCTGGTCACGCGGCTGGTGGATATTCCCGGACCCGCCGGCCTGCACGAACTGGTGGTGACCGATTTGCCTGAGCAGGTCCTGCCCAGCAGCCTGTTCGCCGAATCGGCCGACGGCGTCGAAGTGCGATCGGTGCTGTATCGCCAGCGGCCGGTGACGCAGGACATCCGCGAAGAGGTTCGCGCGCTCGATGAGCAGATTCGCGCGGTGAATGACAAAATCGCAGCCGTCGTCCAGAACATGGCTCTGCTGACCGAGCGCCGCGCGCTGGTGGACAAGCTCGAAACCTTCACTGCCCCCACCGCGAGCGTTGAACTGACCAAGGGCGTGCTCAACCCCGTCACGGTCAAGGACATGGCGAATTACCTCCTCGATCAACGCCACGCGAATTCCGAAGACGACCTCAAACTCAAACTGCAAAAGCGCGATCTTGAGGAACAATTGAACGTGCTCAAGCGCCAGCGCGATCAAGTCGCCGGTGAATCGGCCCGCACCGCGCGCGAAGCGCTGGTGTTCCTCAATCTTGAAAAACCTGCCGGCCAGTTGCGGCTGCGCTACCTTGTGGAGCGCGCCAACTGGTCGCCCTCTTATACCGTGCGCGCCGCGGAAGATCGCGCCGCCGTCACCATGGAGTACTACGCGTCGATCCAACAGATGAGCGGCGAAGATTGGAAAGACGTGACGATGACTCTCTCCACCGCCACGCCGTCTCTGGTCGCCAAGGCGCCGAAACTCGACGCCTTGCGGCTGGAACTTGCCGCATTTGCCGAGCAGACGGCAAATCTCGGGGCAGAGGAATACGCGAAGTTGCGGCAGGAATTTGAACAGAGCCAATCAGTCGTCAACACCAATCGCGCAGCGAATCGCCGCGCGCTTGGCCAAAAGGGAGCATCCTCACCTGACGCCGCGGATGAATTTGATTCCTCCCTCAACGACATTGCCTGCAAGGTGCAGATTCTGGAATGGGCCAGCCAGGGCAACATGAAGAAGGCCGCCGACTCGCCGCAGCGGCCGAAGGCTCAATCCCTCAGCGTCACCTATCAACTCAACGGCCGCACCAGCCTGCCCAGCCGCTCGGACCGCCAACTCATTCAGATTGCATCGCTGCCGATGCGAGGCGATTTCTACAAACTCGCGGTGCCGCTGCTGACTGAATCGGTGTACGAGGAAGCCGTCATCACCAACACCGGCACGACGGTGCTACTGGCCGGCCCGGTCTCGACGTATCTCGCGGGCGAGTTCGTCGGCCAGGGGGAGATTCCCACCGTCGCGGCGGGCGAAGCGTTCACGTTGGGCTTCGGCATTGACGCGTCGCTGCGAGCCGCGCGCGAATTGCAGGAAAAATCCGAAACACTCCAGGGCGGCAACCGCATCGTTGAACTCACCTATCGCCTGACCATCGAGAACTTCGGCGACAAGGCCGCAACCGTACGGCTGCTGGACCGCAAGCCCATGTCCAACGGATCCGATGTGGGTTCCGCGCTGGTCGATCC
>CAMPIL010000427.1 GCA_946886375.1 uncultured Phycisphaerales bacterium | reverse complement strand
ATTGAACTCATCGGCGGCGCGGGCTTTGACAAACTCATCATCGAAACCGTTGGCGCGGGACAGAACGATGTCGCCATCCGCACGCACGTCGACCGCACCGCTGTTGTGGTGGTGCCGGGCATGGGCGACGCGGTGCAGATGGACAAGGCGGGCATTCTGGAAATCGCGGACCTGTTCGTGGTGAACAAGGCCGATTTCCCCGGCGAAAACAAGCTGGTTCGCGAACTGAAGGACGTGGCGTCACGTCGGCCGATCTTCGAAACCATCGCCACTCAGGGCCAAGGCGTGGTGGATTTGCTGAACGGATTGTTCGCTTGAGCCGTATTGAGGAAGTCTTTCGGAGCACATCATGGCAGTACGAATTGACAGAATGGCGGGCGCGGCGGCGTTCGGGCTGGTGATGCTGGCGTGCGCGTGCAATCGGCAGGACCAGCCACAGTCGGAACAGCGTCCATCGCTGGCGCAGGCAACAGCGGCGGCCCAAGTGCAGGCCCCAGCGCCTGCGGAAGACCAGTCCCCAGCGATCCTCGCCGCGTTCGCCGAGTACAACGCCGCCATCCTGGCCAAGGACGGCGCCAAGGCCATCACGCTGCTGAGCAAGGAAAATTTCGATTATCACGAGAAAATGCTGCAGAAGGCGATGACCGCAGGACTGGAGGAACTCAACGCCTTGTCCGGGCCGGATCGCATGCTCGCGGTGAACCTTCGCCACAAACTCCCGCTGGCAGAAGCCCGCAACTGGTCGGGCGCGCAGGTCGTGCAGTACTGCATCGACAAGGGTTGGATGACCAACGACTCACTGAAGACCTGCCGCGTCGAGAACATCAAGGTCGATGGCAACCGCGCTTCGGCCGACTACATCGCCGAGGGAGCCGCAGGTCCCCTGCCGCAGGTGTTCGTGAAGGAAGGCAAACTGTGGAAACTGAACGAAGTGCCCAAGGCCCACGCCGCAATTGAAGCAATTTTCGTGAACGCGAACATGACCACGGTGGAGCAGCAGAACGTGGCGATCGAGCAGGGTCTGAAGTTTTTCTCCGACATGCCGATCCCCGACGACATCTGGGCTGTGCCTTCGCTGCCGCCGTTGAAGTGATAGCGAGAGTTGGCGGCCCGCTTCACTCGCGAATCCACTGCACGCAGGTAAATGAGCATGCAGTTTCGTATAGGTCACGCGCGGGGCGGATTAATCTCAAAGTCGTGAAACTTCGCCACCTCGCCGGCTGACAGATTCGCCAGCGCGTTGAGCCGATCGATCACTGGCTGTGGATTCTTCATCGCCAGTCCGCCCAGCAGAGCGAACTTGTGCGAGAGGATGTTGTTCAGGTTTGCGGTGGTGTTCCGCGCGTGGCCGGCGGGGTACATCACCAGTCCCGAATCGTACGTCTTGCCTGCAGTGGTCGAAATCACCAGCGATGTGGGGATTCCGTCGGGGTATTTCGCGTCGTAGTCCGGCCCGCCGTGCTCAAACTTGATCTTCTTCATCAACGAGCGCGTGAGCGGATTGAAGATGGCGGATTCATCTTCGTTGTAATCCTGAGGCGAGAGCATGAGGGCTTTCCACACTTCATCGTTCGCCTTGCCGCCGCGCGGCAGACTGCCCTTGGCCTTCACGTGCTCCAATGCTTTTCGCAAGAGCGTCGCGACGATGTACGCCATGGAGTGGTCGGCGGACTGGCGCGTCTTGGGATCCATCTTCGCCGGGTTGCCGATGATGCCGAAGGCAGGCTCGTAGGCAAGGATGCGGATGTCCTTGATCGCGCCGCCCTGCGGATCGCTGAGCAGGTCCGGATGAGCCGCGATGAGATCGATCAACCCCTGCAATGCGCTGGCGGACTGATGCTCGTACAGCCCCAGTTTGAAGTGCATGCCCATCACCGCGAAGTCATCGCCGGAGTGCGAAAGCACAAGATCAAACGGCGACGGGGCCATTTCCGCCCAGCGATCCTTGCCTTGCGATGTGGGCTCAAAGAAGCGGAAGATGGCTTCGGGATTTCGGAAAATGTCCTTGGGACCGATGAAACCGCGCATTGAACGCTGCATCGCAAGCACCGCGGCTTCGGTGGAGATGGCGGCGGAAGCGCCCTTGGAATCGCTCAGTTGCTTGCCGGCCCGAATCGCACGCCACGGAATGTAATGGGCAACGAACATGCCGATGGCGGATTCAATTTGCTCTGGAGTTGCTCCCAGCATCGCGCCGTAGGTCGCAGCGGAGGCGATCGCGCCGTGGACCACGTGATCGATCTTGTAAGTCTTGAGCGAAAACACCTCGGCCAGCCGACCGCGGATTTCATCCAGCAGCACCATGCCGCGCAGGGCGAACGCGCCGTCCCTGCCTGCGATTTGCGCTGCGGCGATCGCCACGGGGTAGAAATCGTTGTGGCCGAACTCGCCGGCGGTGTGCCCCAGCGCGGGGTTGTATCCGAAGTTGGTGCCGTTGGAATCCCACTCACGCACCGCGGCGGAATTGGCGACGATGGCCTTCTCCGGCGCGACGGGCGTTGACGAGCCGAAGATCGTTGCGCCTTTGCCGTTGGGGACTTCACGGCGGTACTCCAGCGCTTCTTCGCGGAGAACACGAGGCGCGTTCGCTCCCAGGGCAATTGCGGACAGGCCGCACAGCACCGAG
>CAMPIL010000426.1 GCA_946886375.1 uncultured Phycisphaerales bacterium | reverse complement strand
CGGTATGCCGCGCGGTCTTGCCGGCGGGCCGGGATGTTTTCTTGGATTTCTTGAGCGTCGCGGTGGAGGCCATGAGGTTCTCGCTTTGAAATTGAACAGGTGTGGACGCTGATGATACCCGTGGCGATGCGGCATGTTTCAGGGGACGCATTGGAGTCCAAAAACGACGCACTCGATCAGCCCGAAGGCTCATCGAGTGCATCGCAAGTGGGAGCAATCAATTCGGATTACGAAGCGGATTACGAACCGGCGTCGGCATCCTTCTCGCCGGCGGCAGCCGCAGGCGTTTCACTGCCCAGCAGCGGCTCCAGGATCGCGATCACGTCTGGAGCGCGAATGTCGGTTCGCTTGCGGGCCAGTTCAAGGGCGTTCAGGCCTCGGTTGTCCTTGGCGTGAATGTTGGCGCCGGCTTCGATAAGGAACTTGACCTTCTCTGCGTCCCCGCCGGAGGTCTTGGCACACGCCAGCAGAGGCGTGTTGCCGTTGCGGTCGGGGTTTTCAAGGTTCGCCCCGTGCTTGAGCAGCGCCTTGATGTTGTCAATCTTTCCGGTTCGTGCGGCATGGATCAGCGGCGTGGCGCCTTCGAGCATGTCGGCGGCTTCGACGCTGGCGTGGGCAGCCAACAGCGACTCGATCGAGCCCGGCTCGCCAAAGCCCGCGGCCACCATCAGCGGCGTCCAACCGGTCACCGTGCCGACGATCTCCACGTCCGCGCCCTTGTCAACCAATTCAGTCACATTCGCGGCAGGACCTTGCATGGCGGCCCACCACAGCGCGGTTCCGCCCAGGGCGTCACGCGTGGTCATGGTGGCGCCGGCGTCAAGCAGCACCTGAAGAGCCTCGGGTCCCTTGGCCGTCGCCGCGTGCATCAGAGCCGTGCGGCCGGCGTTGTCGGTCCCGTTGATGTCGATCTTGCCCGTTGCGATGAGGGCCTTGACCAGGTCGGCGTTGCCGTGCTTCGCGGCGAGACTCAACAGCGAAGCGCCGCTTGAGTCGCGATAGTTCACATCCAATCCGGTCTGCAGTTTCTGCAGCACTTCGGAGTTGCGGCCTTCCTTGATCATGTTGACCAGCAGCGTGTCGGGATCAAGTTGCGCCTGCACGACGGGCGCGGCGTCGGGATTCGGATTGCCCAGCGCCTTGTTGTTCTTCTCGCGCTGCTGCTGAAGTTTCTGGGCATGCGCGGTCATTTCCTCCTGGCTGAAGTTCACGTTCATGAAGACCTGCTGGCACTTGGGGTGATCCAGGTAAATCACCAGTTGCCGCGAAATGCCGACCTCGCGGAACTTGTCCCAGGAGACATTCAGCGTGTGCTCGGCCTTGGCTTCCTTGTCGAGGTTGTCGATCACGGCCGGCATGGTGCTCATGATGCGGAAGGGCTGGTTGTCGACGGACTTGAGCACGAACTTGCCTTCGGGCATGCTGACAGGATCAAGCGTGGCCGGTTCGCTGGTGACGAAACTGACGGCCTGGGCCTTGAGTTGCACGACGACCTCGGGCTGACCTTCGACGACGAACGTCACGACCTTGCCGTGCAGCGGGCCCGGCCTTGCGCCGCCGTTCATCTGAACGTCAATATCGAGAGCGGCGCCGGCTTCAATGACGGTGTTGGGCTGGAACTTCAGCGCGGTGCAGCCGCAGGACGGCCGGGCGCTGAGAATGGTCATCTGCTTGTCGCCGGTGTTCACAAGGTGAACTTTGCCGGTCTTGGAGTCGTTGGTGGGAATGTCACCAAGATCGACTTCCGCCGGATCAGCCTTCACGATCTGGACAGTGGAGACCGGTCCCTGAGGCGGCGGCTGACCAGGCTTGCCCGGCGGAGTTGCGACGCCCGGAGGCGCGGTGTCGTTGATCAAGGGCACTTCCGGCCGCTGGCCTGGCTTTGGCGGGTTGGGCTTGTGAGGCTCGGGATTGGGCGCGGTTTCCTGGGGAGCCGCGGCAAGCGCATTGGCGGGCACGGCGGGAATCTCCTGGACCGCCGGGGTCGCGGGCGTCGCCTGCGCCTGATTGCTCGCGTTTTTCACATTGGTTGCTGTGGCGTCAGATCGATCGCACGCTGACAGAATCAGCATGCTCGACACGCACATTGAAACGGACACGATTTGCTGAAGACTTCTCATGACATCTCCCACCAAAAACATTGTGTGGACTGAACAAAGTGACACAGCCCCAGGCCATCTGTTCGTTGCGTCATGACGAAGCGATGGCTTCGGGCTCCGAGTAATGAAAATCGACATTCTAGAGCAATGGATCGATCCCAACGCCTTCCTTTGGCTTGAAATCCCAACGCCCGCCTGCCCAAGATATTGCTGTGAAAAAAAATCTTGTCGCGTATCTCCTGTGGTTCCTGGGCGGGTTCGGGGTATTGGGTTTGCATCGGTTCTATCTCGGACGATGGGTTACCGGGCTGATCTGGCTGTTCACGGGCGGGGTTTTCTTCATCGGCGCCATCATCGACCTGTTTTTGATCCCCTCAATGGTGCAAGTGGAGAATCTCTCCGCACAACTCCTGCGAGAGGTTCATCACAGAAATGGCCATGAGCGATAGATTGGCTCCCAAACCCAATCCTAACCCGAATTCACCGGCAGGTTCTCGCGCTCAATTACGGTCACTGCGCGCACTTGGAC
>CAMPIL010000425.1 GCA_946886375.1 uncultured Phycisphaerales bacterium | reverse complement strand
CCGGTGCAGATTCCCGAGCCGGCGAATCCCCAGCGAGTCTCGCCCCTGCGCGGCGACGTGCAGTTTGAAAACGTGTCGTTCGGCTATCACCGGCACGCGCCGGTGGTGTGCGATCTCAACCTCGAGATTCAGCCTGGAGAATTCATCGGCGTGGTCGGACATAGCGGGTCGGGCAAGAGCACGCTCATCAATCTCTTGTGCCGGTTCTATGACGTGAATGAGGGCCGCGTGCTGGTGGACGGCGTGGATGTGCGCGACGTTGAGAAGGGCGAGTTGCGCAGCCAGATCGGCGTAGTGCTGCAGGAGCCGTTCCTGTTCCGAGGCAGCATCTGGGACAACATCGCCTACGGCAAGCCCGACGCCACGCCCGAGCAGGTGATCGCCGCGTCCAAGGCGGCGAACTGCCACGACTTCATCATGCGCCAACAGCACGGCTACGACACATGGGTTGAAGAGCGCGGGGCGGGGCTTTCCGGCGGCGAGCGCCAGCGCATCGGCATCGCACGCGTGCTGCTGACCGATCCGCGCATCCTGATTCTCGATGAAGCCACCAGCAACATTGATTCTGAAAGCGAAGCCGCCATCCAGCAAGCGCTGACCGAAGTGGCCCGCGGGCGCACGACGATCGCCATCGCGCATCGGCTCAGCGCCCTGCGCAACGCCGACCGAGTCCTGGTCATGGACCAGGGGCGAATCATCGAGTCCGGAACGCCATCGGAGTTGATCGCCAGCGACGGCCATTTCGCCAAACTGGTGAAACTGCAAGGGGCAGCGAGCAGCGGCGAAAGCCTGGACGTGGCCAATCCGCTCGGCGGGCATCATCCGCGCTGGCTGACCTCCGAATCCGCCAACATTCACCTGGGCAACCATAACGCTCTGCACGTTACGGTGATCAACGAGCGAATCTACGGCGGCGTTTTCGCGGTGCGATGCTTCCCCGTGCATTTTCCCAGTGAATTCATCTCGCTGCGCTATGTGGACGGCTCAGGGCATGAAATCGAAATCGGATTGCTGCGGTCGCTGGACGACTGGCCGACGCCGACGCAAAAACTGGTTCACGATTCGCTGCGCAAGCGGTATTTCATGCACACGATTCGAGCCATCAACGATATTGATCTGGCCAACAACTATCTCCATTGCGATGTGGAGACGGACCTGGGGCCCCAGCAATTCACGATGCGCTGGCAGGCCGACCGCGCTCAGGAATACGGTCCGCGCGGCAAACTGCTGCTGGATATTGACGAAAACCGGTACGTCATTCCCGACGTCACGGAATTGCCCGGGCGCGAGCGGCGACTGCTCGAGCGATTCATTTACTGGTAAGGCACGCGGCGCGGCCGCGGCTTCGCTCATCCAGCACGTGCGCGATGTGACGCTCCAGTTCAGCGGCGCGGTGGTCGGCGGTGTGCTCGGCCAGCACGCGCCGCCGCGCCGCTCGACCGATCGCCAGGCGCTTGCGTTCAGGAAGTTCGCGCAAAGCAGACAGCACATCGGCGGGATGGTGCGCGATCAGGATTTCCTGATCGGGCGTGAAGAGTTCCGACAGGCCCGGCCAGGGATCACTGATGATCGGTGTGGCGCATGCCGCGGCTTCGAAAAGGCGCACGCTGGGCGAGTAGCCCACCTTTCGCATATCGGCCCGCGTGGCATTGAGCGTGAAGCGCTGGGCGGTGTAGAACTCGGTGTGCTCATCCGGCGGCAGGTGGTCGATTCGCTCGACATTGCCGGGCCAGCGGATGGAAGGGGGATACTGCGGGCCGGCGAGGACGAACGCGCCGTCGCGCCACTGCCGCGCCGGTTCGATGAACAAACGCTGCAGCAGGACCTGCCGATCTCTGCTGTAGGTGCCCAGGTAACCAAGGTCCCATCGCGGCGCAGCATCGTGGGGAAAGTGAATTGCAGGATCAACCGAGCAATACAGGGCTCGCGCCATCGGCGAGCCAAATTCGCGCTCAAGCCGCCGCAGGAGCGGCCCGCCGGTGAATGAAAGATACAGCCCGTATTGCGCGATTTGCTCACGCCGCAGGTACAGACACGCCCCGCACGAAAGCCGGCTCAAGGTGACGGGGGTGTCGATGTCGTAGAACGCGGTAATCCCGCGAGCGACTCTCAAGACCCACGCGCCAACGCTTGCCCCTCTGGGAACGTAAGAGCCGACAATCACCGCGTCGGAATCGCGCACCAGCCGCGTGTATCGTTCGCGCAGTTCCCGAAGCGAACGGTACAGGCGCACGCGGCAGAACTGCGGCCGCTCCAGGTCGCGGTTCGCCGCATACCAGGGCACATCGCGTTCAAGGAATGTGACTTCGTGTCCGCGCTTGTGCAGCGCCTGCAATAGCGCACGGTAGGTGGTGGCATGGCCGTTGCCCCACGAGGACGTGATGGACAATCCCAAGAACGTCAGCCGCAGCGAGGTCATGGCGTGACGGCCTCGGCGTTGCGGTTGCATTGAGAGTGCAACAGGTCTGTCACTTGGCGCGCCCGGTGCGCGTAGGTGTGTTGGCTCAGGATTCTTTGCCGGGCCGCGTGCCCGATCTGCCGGGCGCGCGTGGGCGTGAGTGATGAAAGGTGCGCAGCAACTTCTTCGGCATTGTTGGCCACGAGAATTTCGCGCCCAGGCTCAAGGAAGTC
>CAMPIL010000424.1 GCA_946886375.1 uncultured Phycisphaerales bacterium | reverse complement strand
CGTGCAAGGTGCGCATGCTGCCGGCGTCGCCGGGTACGGGTGTTATTGCAGGTGCGGCGGTTCGCGCTCCGTTGGAAATGCTCGGCGTGCAGGACTGCCTGACCAAGGCATTCGGCTCGACCAATCCCAAGAACCTGGTGAAGGCTGTACTGGATGGCCTGGGTATGCTTCGTTCCAAGGAATTGATCGCAGAGTTGCGAGGCGTGGACCTGGGCATCACGAGCGTTGAGGAAGCCATCGAGAAGAGCAAGGCGTTCGCCACCAGCAGCAGCGGTGAAAAGGCCGTCGCGCCGGTGAACACCGTTGGACAGGAAAACAAGGGCGGCCGCGGCGGACGTGGTGGTCGCGGTGGACGCGGCGGTGGTGGAGGCGGCGGTCGTGGCGGGCGCGGCGGACGTCGCGGCGGCAGCGACCAGCAGCCCGAGGGCGGCGAAGAGGCACCAGCAGGCGGAGCCGCGGCTGGATGATTTGGCGGGATGTTTTGCATCGTTGAACGGAAACGATTGACAGGTTTATGGACAGGAAAGTGGCCTTCGGGCCGGAGAGTTCGTCATCATGATGATCCACGAGATCACTGAGAAAGTCGGCAAGCACAGACGGCGTCAGCGCGTCGGGCGCGGTGAATCCAGCGGCATGGGCAAGACTTCAGGCCGCGGACACAAGGGCGCCAAGTCGCGCTCCGGTTGGAGTCTGCCCCCGCAGTACCAGGGCGGTCAGATCAACTTCATCCAGAAGATGCCCAAGCGCGGCTTCACCAACGCGATGTTCAAGAGGGTCTTCAACGTCGTCAACATCAAGGCACTGGACGCGGTGGCCCAGAACGGTGATGAGGTCAACACCGCTTCACTTCTCGCAGCGGGGCTGATCCGCTATCCCGATCGTCCGCTCAAGATTCTCGGTGAAGGCGAGTTGACCAAGAAACTGACCGTCACCGCGAACCGCTTCTCGGCCTCGGCCAAGAGCAAAATCGAAGCGGCGGGCGGCACCGTCAATCAACTTGACCCGGTGAAGGAACCGGCCAAGGCCGAAGCGCCCGCTGAATCCGAAGGCAAGTCCAAGTCCAAGAATCCCAAGAAGGAAAAATCCCCTCAAACCGAGGAGAAATAAGGCCGCTTTCGATCAATCAGCGGCTTCGCCAGAGTCACGTTCCTAACATACGGCGAATTGAAGCGATTTACACATGCTCCAGGCTGTCATCAACATCTTCAGAATTCCCGAACTTCGCAATCGCATCCTGTTTTCACTGGGCATGCTTGCGATCTATCGCATTGGATTCTGGATTCCGCTGCCGGGTGTGGATCAGTCGGAAATGGTGCGAGCCGCCGAAGCCGCCTCGGAGTCCGCCACGGGCTTCGGCAAGTTCATGCAGTACGCATCGATTTTCTCCGGCGGATCGTTCAGTCAGTCCACGATCTTCGGCCTGGGAATCATGCCGTACATCACGGCGTCGATTATCTTCCAGTTGCTGCAGACCGCCATTCCGCGTCTGCAGGAACTGCGAAAGGAAGGCGCTTCGGGCCAGCAGAAGATCACCGAATGGACTCGCTATGCGACCATCGCCATGTGCATCATTCAGGCGCTCATGTGGCTGAAGTACCTGCTCTCGCAGGGCCTGGTCATGTCGGAGTTCCGCACGCCGGGCAGCCTGGTGGTGTTCTACTTCGCGGGCGTGGTCGGGCTGACCGCCGGCAGCGTCTTCCTGATGTGGCTGGGCGAGCAGATTGACAAGTACGGCATCGGCAACGGTGTGTCGCTGATCCTCACCGCGGGCATCATCTCGCGCATTCCACATGCAATTCAGTGGGTGGCGGAGAACTTCGATCCCCGTCAGCAGGCCGGCGCGGGCAAATTGGGGTTGGTGGGCGTGCTGTTCCTTGCGGCGGGATTCGTCTTCGTGGTCGCGGGGGCGATCGTCATCACGGTTGCGCAGCGGCGCATTCCCATCCAGCAGGCCAAGCACACGCGCGGGCGCAAGGTGTACGGCGGGCAGAGGCACTACCTGCCCTTGCGAATCAATCACGCAGGCGTCATGCCCATCATCTTCGCCAGTTCTCTGCTGATTTTCCCCTCGGCGTTCTTTGGCTACCTGCACAGCGCAGCGAGCACGGGCAATTCACCGGGCTGGTGGCTTTCGGTCACCAACTTCCTGAACACCAATTTCCAGACCGGTGAATACCCGTACGTGATCTGCGAAATCCTGATGATCTATTTCTTCAGTTACTTCTGGACGACGGTGGTGTTCAGCCCGGAGGACATGTCCAAGCAGTTGCGCGACAACGGAAGTTTCATTCCGGGATTGCGTCCGGGGCCGCGCACGGCCGAGTACCTTGAAACCGTGGTGGAACGCGTGACCTACGTGGGCGCGGGCTTCCTCGCGGTGATTGCGGTCATTCCGTCCATCGTGGCCAGGGAGATGAACATTCCGTTCTTTGTCGCGGCGTTCCTGGGAGGCACGGGCCTGCTGATCGTGGTCAGCGTGGCGTTGGACCTCATGCAGCGCATCGAGGCCAACCTGCTGATGCGAAACTACGCGGGTTTCTTGAGCAGCGGTGAGTCCGGCCGCACCGCCCCGCGACTACGAAGCCGGAGAGCCTGACGAATGGCTAAAGAGGAGAAAATCACGCTCGACGCT
>CAMPIL010000423.1 GCA_946886375.1 uncultured Phycisphaerales bacterium | reverse complement strand
GCGCTCGCCGCGGTAAACGCGGCACAGCAGATCATTCCGGCGTCATTCAGATAGCGCGCGATATACGCGCTGCGGCGCAGGTTTTCGGCGCGGCCCGCGGCATCGTGCGGCAAATCCTTGCTGATACCCAGGCGCATCGTCTTGCCATCCAGCACCGCACTGACGCGGCCCATGTCGAAGAGACGTCTTTCGAGCGCGTGCGCCAACGTCGATTTGCCGGAGCCCGACAAGCCCACGAACATGACGGTGACAGGCTTCTGGCCGAAGCGCGCTTCGCGCTCCGCGGTCGTCACGTGCGCGGAATTGCCCTCGCGATGACGCGACACCTTCGTCGTGCTCTCGATCATGCCGGCGCCGACCGTGACGTTCGTCAGTCGGTCGATGATGATAAAGGCGCCGGTCGTAATGTTGCGCTTGTAGGCATCGAAGTACAGTTTCTGCGTGAAGCTGACTTCACACAGCGCGATTTCGTTGAGTTCCAGCACCGGCGCCGGCCGCCGCTCCAGTGTATTGACGTCGATCTTGTAGCGGATCGCGCTGACCTGTCCCGTCAGCGCCTTGCTCGCATGCTTGAAGTCGTACTGCCTGCCCGGGAGCATCGTGGCTTCGCTCATCCAGACGATCGTGGCAGTCACCGTATCGAGCGCGCCCGGCAGGTTGTCGTCGTGAACAATCAGGTCGCCGCGGCTTATGTCGAGCTCATCTTCGAGCGTCAAAGTCACTGCCATCTGCGGCGAAGCCAGTTCCAGTTCTTCATCGAACGTGACGATGGATTTGATGCGGCTGGTCTTGCCCGACGGCAGTACCGTGATCCGGTCGCCTTTGCGCACGATGCCGGAGGCCACCGTGCCGCAGTACCCGCGGAAATTCAGGTTCGGGCGATTGACGTACTGAACTGGGAACCGGAAATCATCGAAATTCCGGACGCTGTTGATCTTCACGTTCTCCAGCATGTTCATCAGCGTGGGACCGTCGTACCACGCCATATTCGCGCTGGGATTTACGACGTTGTCGCCATTGAGCGCGGAAATCGGAATGAAGGTAAGTTCGCCGGTATCGAGATCGCGCGCGAAATCCAGGTAGTTGTCCCTGATCTGATCGAACACCTTTTGATCGAAGTTCATCAGATCCATCTTGTTGATCGCGACGATGATGTGGCGGATGCCGAGCAATGACGCGATGAAGGTATGACGGCGCGTCTGCGTCATCACGCCGTGACGCGCGTCGATCAGGATGATCGCAAGTTCGCAGTTCGAAGCGCCGGTCGCCATGTTGCGCGTGTACTGCTCGTGGCCGGGCGTATCGGCAATGATGAATTTGCGCCGGGCGGTCGAAAAATAGCGGTAGGCAACGTCGATCGTAATGCCCTGCTCGCGCTCGGCCTGCAGCCCGTCGGTGAGCAGGGCGAGATCGTATTTGTCGCCGGTGGTGCCCGACTTGATACTGTCGGACTTGATCGCCTGCAATTGATCTTCATAGATCATGTGCGAGTCGTGCAACAGCCGGCCGATCAGCGTGCTTTTGCCGTCGTCGACGCTGCCGCAGGTGAGCAGCCGCAGCAAATCCTTGCGCTCGTGCTGCGCGAGGTAGGCGTTGATGTCTGTGGCAATGAGATCGGATTGGTGCGACATGACTGCGAGTGGCCTCTAGAAATATCCTTCGCGCTTCTTCTGTTCCATCGAGCCGGCGGAATCGCTGTCGATCAAACGGCCCTGGCGCTCCGATGTGGTCGCGAGCAGCATTTCCTGGATGATTTCCGGCAGCGTCGTGGCGTGCGACTTGATCGCACCGGTCAACGGATAGCAGCCCAGCGTGCGGAAGCGGACCATCTCCGTGCGTTCATTTTTGCGGTGTTCAGGCGGAATGCGATCGTCATTGACCATGATGGTGACTCCCTCGTAGTCGACGACGCGCCGCTCTTTGGCGAAGTAGAGAGAAGGTATCTCGATGTTGTTCAGGTGGATGTATTGCCACACGTCGAGTTCGGTCCAGTTCGACAGCGGAAATACGCGGATGCTTTCGCCCTTGTTGATCTTGCCGTTGTAAAGATTCCACAGCTCCGGGCGCTGGTTCTTGGGATCCCAGCTGTGGTTGCGGTCGCGAAACGAATACACGCGCTCTTTCGCGCGCGATTTTTCTTCATCGCGGCGCGCGCCGCCGAAGGCTGCATCGAATTTATATTTGTTGAGCGCCTGCTTGAGTGCGGCGGTCTTCATGATATCCGTATGCTTTTTGCTGCCATGCGTGAAAGGGCCCACGCCGGCGTCGATCCCTTCCTGGTTGATGTGCACGATCAATTCGGCGCCCAGTTTCTTCGCCATATTGTCGCGGAATTCGATCATCTCCCTGAATTTCCACGTCGTATCGACGTGCAGCAGCGGAAACGGCAGTTTGCCCGGGTAGAACGCCTTCTGCGCGAGATGAAGCATTACCGCGGAGTCCTTGCCGATCGAATAGAGCATGACCGGCCGTTCGAACTCGGCGGCAACTTCGCGGATGATGTGAACGCTCTCTGCTTCGAGTTGTTTGAGATGCGTTAAACGATAGTCAGACATGATGATCCGGATTGCTCGATGAAGGGCAGTGGCCGTGGGGCAGTCAGGGCGCGCGAGTATAAGACAAGAATCCGCTCGGTATCACCGGGCGTTTCA
>CAMPIL010000422.1 GCA_946886375.1 uncultured Phycisphaerales bacterium | reverse complement strand
CCCAGCGCCAGCGCGCCGCGCTGCCGGACGCCAAACAGCGCGGCGCGCGGGCGCTGGGCGTGGTGAACGTGGTGGGATCATCGGTGGCGCGCGAAACCGACGCCGGCGTGTACCTGCGCGTCGGACCCGAAATCGGCGTGGCGTCCACCAAGGCGTTTCTCGGCCAGGTCATGGTGAGCGCGCTGCTGGCCACGTTCATCGGGCGGCGGCGTTTCCTTTCCGCAGACTACGTCGCCAATTTCCTCAAGGAAATGGAAGCGATCCCCGCCCACATCGAGAAAGTCGTCGGCCAATCCGAGCAGATTCGCGAAGCGACGGAAAAATACATCCATCGCGAAAACTGGCTGTTCCTCGGCCGCGGGCACAACTATCCCGTCGCGCTGGAAGGCGCGCTGAAGTTGAAGGAAATCTCGTACATTCACGCCGAGGGCATGCCCGCGGCGGAAATGAAGCACGGCCCGATTGCGCTGATCGACGACGGCATGCCGGTGGTCTTCGTCGCCACGCGCAACAGCCAGTACGAAAAGGTCATTTCCAACATCGAGGAAGTGCGCAGCCGCGGCGGGCACATCATCGCGGTGGCGACCGAAGGCGACAAGCAGATTCGCAAGTTGTGCGAGGAAGTCTTCTACGTGCCCGATGTGCCCGAGTGCCTGCAGCCGCTCATCACGGTCGTGCCGTTGCAACTGCTCGCGTATCACGCTGCGGTCGCGCGTGGCAAGGACGTGGACAAGCCGCGCAATCTCGCCAAGAGCGTGACGGTGGAGTAAGCGACGCCGCGGCAGCCGCGCGATTTCGGCGCGTTTGAAGAAACCCTATAGCGCTTCGAGAATTTTCGCCGCCAGCGTTGATTCGTCAAACGGCTTTTCCAGGAACCGCACGTCGCGGTAGGCTGCCGGCAGCGACTCCGGACACGCATAACCCGTGATAAGAATGAACCGCTCGCCCCGCGCCCGCAGTTCATCCACCAGCGGCCAGACGTCCTCGCCATGCAGTTGGACATCCAGCAGGATCATGTCGAAGCGATGCTTTCGGCACAAATCCATCGACTGTTCGAGGGTGTTTGCCGTCGTAATGTCTTGACATCCGATCGCCTGAAGCATGCTCTGAACTTCAACCGAAACCAGCATGGTGTCCTCAACCAGCAGCACTCGCATGCCGGCCAGGCTCGTGGGCCTCTCAGGGGCGGGGTCCGTCATCGCCGGCGGCGACGCCATGCCCCGTGCGGCCGGGCTTCCCTGCATCGCGGCTGAGTCGCGAATCGAGGATTGGACTTCGGCCACGTCGTCCAGCGGAACGTGGAACTCACAGCGAATTCCCTGGGGATCAAACACCGCCCTCGCCCGACCATGAAGATCGTGAGCGACGCAGTCCTCGATCAAGCGGCTGCCAAACCCGCGCCGCTGGGGCGGCAAGACGTGCGGGCCGCCCGATTCGGTCCACAAAACCCAGAGTTGATGCGGCGACAATTCCGTGTGCACGCGCCAATGAACTTCCACCCGCCCCGTCGGGACCGAAAGCGACCCGTACTTCACTGCGTTCGTGGCCATCTCATGAAGCGCCATGCCCAGGCATTGCGCAGTTCTGCCGCTGAGATACACCAGCGGCCCCACTAACACGAGCCGATCCCACTCACCACCTACCTGCGGCCGCACCACCGCCTCCAGCAACAGCCGCAAGTCCGTGCCTTGCATGCGATCCTGCGACAGCAGTGAGTGCATTCGCGCCAGCGCGGTCATTCGGCCATTGAACGTGCGATGAAACTCCGACAGCGACGTGGCATCAGCGAGCGTGTGATGGGCGATGGACATGATCGCCGTCATGCTGTTCTTCACGCGATGCTCGAGTTCCGCGATGAGCACGCGGTGATGCTCGACCTCCTTGCGGTCGTTCAGATCGAGCGCGCACAGCGTGCACTCGGGCACGGCACGATCGACTGAAGGCAGTGGCGCGGCGCTGCAGATCAGCGAATGCTCGGAGCCGCCGCGCGAGCGAAGACACATTTCAAACTGCTGAGAATGGAACTGGTTGATGGCCGCGGAAATCCGCTCGGCCACCTCCGGCCGGTGCTCGGCTGCGATGCACAGGCTGAGAAAATCGCTGCCGCAAGCCTCTTCGCTGGACCATCCCAATGCCTGCTGGGCCGCGGCGTTCCACTGCGTGATTGTTCCGGCGTGGTCCACGGTGATCACGATGCTGCCCACGCAATCCACCACGGTGCGAAAACGCTGCTCGCTGACGCGGATCATCTGGGCGGCGCGTTCGCGGTGGGAAATGTCGCGAATGCGCCAGCGCAGACCGTGCGTCGATTCGCCCGGCAGCGTCGCCGATTGCAGTGAAACTTCCACCGGCGCGGAAGAGCCGTCCTGCCGCTGGAGACTCAGCCGCCAGTTTGCCAAGGTGTGCGTTTGCGGATCGGATGAAAGTTGCTGAATGCGGTCCTGAATCGTGCCGCCTTCGCCAGTCTGCACAAAATTTTTGAGCGATTTGCCCACCAGTTGGTCCACGGAAGCGTGCAGCAATTCGGCGGCGGCAAGATTCGCTTCTTGAATAATGCCCTCGGGCGTGGTCACCAGCCATGCATCTGGCGCGAACTGAAACAACTCGTGGTAGCGAACCTGTGCGGCATCCGCGGCTTGCTTGGCATTGGCG
>CAMPIL010000421.1 GCA_946886375.1 uncultured Phycisphaerales bacterium | reverse complement strand
TTCCATCGCCTGTTTCAATTCGGCCTGATCGAGGATGGAACCTTCGACGAAACGCAGCGCGGAAGCATGAGCCGCTGGACGCCGGGCGTCAGGAGATAATGCCAGGTTCCCCGCGCCTGTCCCGAGATTCTCTCGCAGGCCGTTGGAGAGATCATCAATCACGCTTACGATCGCGCCGTGTTGCAGCAGCGCATCGCATAGATGCGAGCCGATGAACCCCGCCCCGCCGGTGACGCACACGCGCCGGCCGCGGTAGAACGATGCAAAGCGCGCGGTGTTTTCGGCTGCGGAGTGCATGCGGGATTCAGGATGACGGATCATCGCGGTGGCCAGGGCCTACCAATCTATGAATCCGCAGCCATCCGTGTTCATCGCGCGATGCAAATCTCTTACGATCCGCCCACCTGAGCTGTTTGCTGCTGGGGCTCGTCGGTTGGCGGAGGCGGAACGAAGTTGGGCGTGGGCGGCCTGACATCGCGCATGGCCCACTTGCGTTCGGATTTCACCCGCCAACTCTCCAGCACGCTGCGCTCCAGCGTGAGGGTGACGAACTGATAGAACCCCTTGGGCGTGGGGTACATCATGTCCACCTGCGCGTGCATGGCACGGGTGCGGACTTCGGTGATGTGAATGGCGCGCTCGCCGGGGATTTGCATCGGCCGTCCGCCATCGAGGTGTGTGAACACCTTTTCGTAAACGGTGGCGGGGACTTCTTCCGGCAGGTTGATGGGCAGGGCCTGGCCGCCGACGAAGTTGTCTCGGGCGTACAGCACAGCGTCGGCGATGATGGTGGGCACCGGTTCCGCAGCCGGCCGCTGCATCCGCGCGGTGACTTCAACAGGCGGATAGGTGGCGTACTGCTGGCATCCCCCCATCACCATTTCCAAACCGGCCAAAATGACCACTGCCGCCATTCCGGCGGGCATTTTCAATACTTTGAACGGCGATCCATGAAACATGACATGATTCCTGCAACAATATGTCTGACCGGGCGATTTCGAACGATCAACATTCAATGTGGCTGTAGCCCTTGCACGATCCCCTTCCCATCATCATCGGCATAACCGGCGCCAGCGGCGCAATGTATTCGGTCCGAGTCATTGAACTGCTCGCCGCGGCGGAACCTCCCGTGCACGTCCACCTGGCCATCAGCACGCTGGGCCGGCGGCTGCTGTTTGATGAACTGGGCATGAAGCGAATCGATGCAGACGCCTTGACCGGCGGGCGCGGCCACCTGCTCACGATGCACAATGACAATGACCTGGGCGCGGCGATCGCTTCGGGATCGTTCCTGCACCGAGGCATGATCATCGTGCCTTGCTCGGCCAACACGCTGGGCAAAATCGCTGCGGGAATCACCGACAATCTGGTGCAAAGGGCCGCAGCGGTAACGCTCAAGGAGCGGCGGAAACTCATCCTGGCCTACCGCGAATCGCCCATGAGCCACATCGACATCCTCAACATGCAGCGGCTGAGCGAGGCCGGGGCGATCATTGCGCCGCTTGCCCCCGGTTTTTACCTGCTGCCCAAGACAGTGGAGGACCTGGTGGACTTCATGGCGGGCAAACTGCTTGATCTTGCCGGTGTGCCGCACGATCTCCACACGCGCTGGACCGCACAAGGATCGTGACCGGGACGTCGGTAGTTTCGTTTGTAAACAAAAACGCAACTATGTCGAATTGACGCCTGCGGCAGACGACCGACGGCGAGCCGGGCGCTTCAGGCTCGACTCAACTCGCGATTTCAGGCCCGTTCTCAATCTTCCGCAATTTCGGCACGCACACCTATTGATCGCCGCCCTCAGCCTTTATGATGGTCGGCATGGAGTGGTTGATCGGCGCCATCGGCGGGATCGTGGGCGGTGCGATTGTCGGGCTGATCGCGGCGTGGCGGTTGCGGCGCGGTGATGACGGCGGCGCGGCAGTGCAATCCGCGCTCAACGATGTGAAAACCGGTATCGACCGCACCGAGCGAGCCGTGCGCGAGGAGATCGCCCGCAGCCGCGAAGAAGCCGCGGGCCAGGGTCGGCAACTGCGCGAGGAAATCAACGCATTGCTTCGCACTGGCAACGAACTGCTCACCAAAACGCTCACACAACTTTCGCAGGAGCAGCGCCTTCAGTTGGATTCGCTTGCCGCCCGCCAGAAAGAGCGCCTCGAGGAATTCGCGCAGAATCTCGCCAAACTCACTGAATCCAGCGAAAAGAAATCCGAGACCCTGCGCACCACCGTCGAGCAGCGCCTCCAGCAGATTCAGGAGCAAAACAGCAAGAAACTCGATGAGATGCGCCAAACGGTGGATGAAAAACTCCAAGGCACGCTGGAGAAGCGCCTGGGCGAATCGTTCAAACTCGTCAGCGATCGCCTGGAACAGGTGCACAAGGGCCTGGGCGAAATGCAGAGTCTCGCCACGGGCGTGGGTGATCTCAAGCGCGTGCTCACCAATGTCAAGACGCGCGGCACGTGGGGCGAAATTCAACTGGGCAACCTGCTGGAGCAAGTTCTTTCGCCCGATCAATACGCCACCAACGTCTGCACTCGTGATGGTTCGGCTGAGCGCGTGGAATTCGCCATTCGCCTGCCGGGCCGATCGGAAGACGCCGACGCCCCGGTGTGGCTGCCCCTGGATTCGAAGTTTCCGCAGGAGGATTACCAGCGCTTGCAG
>CAMPIL010000420.1 GCA_946886375.1 uncultured Phycisphaerales bacterium | reverse complement strand
GCGTTCCAGGTCCATCGAATCCAGCATCTGATCGCGGGCTTCGCGGTCGGACACGGCGTTCGTGGCCTGCAGCAGCCGGTCGGCCAGCGTGGACTTGCCGTGGTCGATGTGGGCGATGATGGAAAAATTGCGAATAGGCACGGATGAATCGTGGAGGGGTCAAATGATCGAAACGTCGGAAAGATGCAGCCCGAGGATGCATCCCAGTTGAGAGGCGGGCGTCGCCTGCGCGTGGGGAGCCCCGCATTTTAGCGTGAAAATCGCAATTGACGAGCCGTCTGAAATTACGACCCTCGCGAGCGCCAATCGCACGAGACCGCGAGACCACTTCCATCATTATGGAGAAATGCGATTCACAGTGCACTGGGGGCACTTCGGCAGCGGCTCGCCTTCGAACCACATCGCGCCGCACTGTGGACATACTGCGTAGCCCAGGCGCATCATCACTTCGACGACTGCTGGATTGATTCGATCTGATGGATCGAGCGATTCGTGATGTGTGCGGATTCTTAATTCGCCGCACTCCGGGCAGCGATCGTCCTCCACTCCGCGCAGGATGTAGCCGCAGTACATGCACACAGGGTGTCCGCAATCGATCAACGCCTTGCGGATGAACGGGCGGCGAGAGCGATGCATGGCCCACGCCATCCCGGGATAAAGAACAAACATGAACATCACTATGCCTGGCGCCGGAATGCGCTGGATCCAAACGGAATTGGCGCTGAGCACGAGAAACGCGACCGCGAGGATGGGAATGCATGCTTGCAGACGGATCAGGTGGGCGCCGTAGTACTTCGGGTCTCGCCTGCGGTGCGCTGCAGCCATTCGCCGCACCTGTTTTCGTTCCGCGCGTGTCAAATCCAATTCTGGCGGCACGTGGTCCATCCACAGCCAGCGCAGCGTCATCTCGGCGTATCCGCTTCAGCAGCCTCACCGGGTTTGGCCTGCGGCTGCTCGCCGCACTCCGGGCACGGCCGGTGCGGGTCGTCCGCGCCGGTGAGGATGTACCCGCAGTTGATGCACACCGGCTTGTTGATCTGGCACAAGGCCCAGCGGATGTACGGCGCATTGGTGCGATACATCGCCCACGCGATGCACGCCCAGAGCAAAAGGTTGAACAGCAGGATGCCAGTAAGGTTCGAGACGACGAACCACGGCACGCGCAGGCGAAGCGACACCAGCGTGAAAATCCAGCCCAAAAACAGGATGGAAAGTGGTCCGGTCGTCAACGTCAGAAACCACGCGGCGCTGCCCTGCACGCCGCGGAACTTCGGCTCTTGGACGCGCTTGATCTTGGCCAGCCGCAGAACTTCCGCGCGCTCCTGCGGCGAGACTTGGAGTTCGCGCGGCACGTGATCCAGCCACAGCCAGCGGAAACTCAGCATGCGGAAGTTCATGGCAAGCCGCGCTCCGTCGCTGACGCGGAATCCATCAACTCGCGACTGGTCCCGCACTCAGGACATTGTTTCACCTCTGCGCCTAGGCCCCGCAGCCAGTAGCCGCATTTGGCGCAAACGTTGAAGCCCTCCGCGCGCAGGGCGGCTGCAACGTTCGGCCGCCACGTATACCGGCCGATCCATGCCGTGGCCACCCAGGGCACGACAAAAACCAGCAGTGCGAGAATCGTCAATTCAATGATCCCCGTCGGCTTGCCGATCGACACCCACACAAAAAGCGGCCCGAAAGACAAGACAGAAGACAGAACCCCCAGGAGAGGCATCCACCACGCGCGGGCGACCGCCGGTTTCTTCATCGGCGACATCGGGTGCGCCCGCGAGAAGATACGGCTGCGCTGCGACCGCGACAGGCCGAGTTGCGGATCTACATAATCCAGCCACAGCCAGCGCAGGTTCATGCGCTTGATCCCTCCGGGTCCAACTACTTCGCCGGCTCGTGTTCCGTCGTCGTCGCCGCGGCCTGCATCTGCGATTTCTGCAGCGCGCCGCCCGGTGCGGAGATGGTGACCTGATTGTCATCAATCGTCAGGGGCAGCCGCACTGGATCAATTCCGGTGATGTCGGGCTCAAGCACGATGCGATCATCGACGATGCGCCAGGTTCCCTTGCGAATGGCGTAGATGTTGGGCACTTCATCCGCCACTGCGACGTTGGGCGTCGGCGTGAGCGTGTAGCGCAAATTCTCCTGCAACTGAAGCGTGCCGATCGCGCCGCTCCACTGCCCAATGAGTCTGTCCTCCAGCACCTGGGGCGGGCCGTCGGGAAGCGCGAACATGGGCTTGATCTTGGGCAGAATCAGCGCGACTTCGCCTTCGATTTTCGTGATGCTCACGCGCCGGGGATCGACGCGAATGGTGTTGTACGGCTCCAGCCAGAGCATGGCGTAACTCTGCTGCGCCCACCGGCCGCGCTCGATGGGCCGCGAGAAGCGGTTCAGCCCTTCGTGCAGAGAATACGCCGCGTTCTCATCGAGGCGCAGCAGGTGCGTTTCGCTGGCCCACCATTGCGCCAACTCGATGTGATCGACCGGATCAAGTTCTAGAGGCGTCGGGACCATTGCGGCCTCGGCGTCAAATTGCTTCTGAGTCGCGGATTTGCATCCGCCTCCCGCCACAAGCGCAACCAATGCCATTGCGTGAACGATGCGCATGTACGTTCCTCCTTAGAGCGCCTAACAAAGTGGCATTGGTTTTGCACTGATGGTGGTTGTGCAAGG
>CAMPIL010000419.1 GCA_946886375.1 uncultured Phycisphaerales bacterium | reverse complement strand
GGACCACCGCGTGGATTTCGTTCTCCCGCGCCGCGAATCGCTGGAGCGGCGCGTGCCATGGAACATTACGGCCGAAGTTCGCAGTAACACGCCAATCTCGACGGTGTATTCGCCCAGTCACGCGGTTGAATCCACGCGTCACTCATCCAATCACATCAGCGTGCGGCTGGCCGAGGAATCGCGGCTTCAACCTGGCGCGTTCCTGCTTTCGTACCTGCTGGAATCCAGCGGCGTCAGCGCCTCCTTGTTTGCCTACCCGGACCCGAAAGTCGGAGGCGGCTATTTCCTGCTCATGGCAGGGCTTCCGGCAAGCGGCGATCTGATCCAGACAATCAAGCGCGAAGTCACCATTGTGATCGACCGCTCCGGAAGCATGGCTGGCGAAAAAATGGATCAGGTGTGCGCCGCCGCGCTTCAGATCATCGAGGGGCTCGCCAACGGCGAAGCCTTCAACATCGTTGACTACGCCACCACCGTTTCCGCCTTTTCCGCTGGACCGGTGATCAAGAGTGACATGAATCGGCTCGAGGCGCGCCGTTACATTGAATCCATCAACCCGGGCGGTGGCACCAATATCCACGATGCGCTCCTGGAAGCGTTGCGCCCGCAACCCACTCCCGGCATGTTGCCGATCGTGCTCTTTCTCACCGACGGACTTCCCACCGTCGGCCGCACCACGGAAATGGCAATTCGTGAAGTGGTGGAAAAAGGCAACGCGCATCGTCGGCGAATCTTCACGTTCGGCGTGGGACACGACGTCAACGTGCCGCTGCTCGACCGCCTCGCAGATATCACCCGCGCCAGCGCGACTTACGTGCTGCCGCAGGAAGACATCCAAGTTAAGGTCGCCAAGGTCTTTCAGCGCCTGTATGGACCGGCATTCAGCGATATTCAGCTCACGACCGCAGCTGCACAGGCGTCAACTCGACTGGTGCGCGAGTTGATTCCTTTCCCGATTCCTGATCTGTTTGAAGGCGATCAGCTGATTCTGCTCGGCCAGTACCAGAGCAGCGCTCCCATCGCTTTCAAGGTAACGGGGAATTTCCGCGGGGTGCCCAGGACGTTCGCGTTCACATTCGACGTGGACAAATCTGCAATGACACGTAACGCCTTTGTACCACGCTTGTGGGCCAGCCGGCGCATTGCGTACTTGATCGATCAGGTCCGGCAGGCCGGCGCGGAACTTTCCGCGCAACCATCAACTGTGGGCAGCAGCATTTTCAGCGATCCTAAATACCGCGAATTGTCGGATGAGATTCTGCGGCTCTCGACTGAGTTCGGCATCCTCACCGAGTACACATCGTTCCTCGCCACCGAAGGCGCCAATCTTGCCGCCTGGGACTCGCTGCGCGATGCATGCGCTAACAACCTCGACAACCGCGCCATCAAGACGCGCAGCGGCATGGCCGCGGTCAATCAGGGCCTCAATTTCAACGCACAAAAGGTCCAGTCATGCTCCAACGCTGCGAGCAACGCCTATTTCGACGACAAACTCAATCGCGTCGAAATTGCATCGGTGCAGCAGGTTTGCGATCGAACCTTCTATAAGCGCGGCGAGCGATGGATCGATGCACGCCTGATCGGTCCAAGTCAGCAAGGCCAACACGACACGCTTCAGCCGGATCAAATCATCGACTTCGGCAGCCCGGAACATCTGGCGTTGCTCCACACGCTCATCACACAGAATCGCCAGGCTGTCCTCTCGCTCAACGGCGACATCGTCATTCGCGTCGAAGGTCGCAATATTCTCGTGCGTCAACCCGCACCTTCTGTGAATTGAAACTCATTGACTCAAGATCGAAAGGAAACTCCATGTCATCCACACTCCGAACCATTCCAGTCGTCGTCAGCAGCGTGCTCCTGAGCGCGACGGCTGCTATTTCATGTCCGCCCGATTCCAGCGATGCCATCCATGCATCTCAGGTCTCGCTCACCGCACTTGCCGATCCGTCGCCGCCTGCCGCCGATCGTCTGATCGAATTGGCGATTTGTCTGGACACCAGCGGAAGCATGGACGGGTTGATCGAGTCTGCCAAGGTGAAGTTGTGGGAGATTGTCAATGATCTCGCCTTGGCCAAGCCTGCACCGAAGCTGCGCGTCGCGCTGCTGACATACGGCAATGATGGACACAATTCCGAAAACGGCTGGGTCAACATCGATGCCCCGCTCACCGACGATCTTGATTCGATCTCGGCGAAGCTTTTCGCGCTGCGCACCAACGGCGGAACGGAACTTGTTGGCCGCGTCCTGAGGGCCGCCAACGAGCAACTGGATTGGACGGCATCCGATGATGCGCTCAAGCTCATCGTCGTGGCGGGTAACGAATCCGCCGATCAGGATCAGCAGTTTCGGTTCCACGACGTCTGCCGCGCCAGTATTGCCAAGGGAGTCATGGTGAACTCGATTTACTGCGGCAACCCTGCCGATAATCTCGCGCCCGGCTGGCGCGAAGTCAGTAAACTCGCCGATGGCCACTTTGCGGCGATCGATCAGAGCAACGGAGCTGTGGTGATTTCCACGCCGTTCGATGACGACCTGGTCAAACTCAGCGCCGAAATCAATACGACCTACGTGGCCTTCGGCTCGATGGGTGAGGCGGGCGCTGCCAACCAGACAATGCAGGACGCCAATGCGGCCAGCATCAACACTGCCGTGGCCGCCCAGCGCTGCGCCACCAAGGGC
>CAMPIL010000418.1 GCA_946886375.1 uncultured Phycisphaerales bacterium | reverse complement strand
CAACTTCGCCTCGGAGTTGCGCCCGAACGCAAAGTTCGGCTTCTACGGTTTGCCGACGGTGCCCCTGACCGATCCCGGCCCCGCCGGTCATGCGCACGCGCTGAAATTGAAGCCGATCTACGACGCCAGTCAGGCACTGTTCCCTTCGGTGTATCGCGTGTATCCGGACAATCAGCCGTTCTTCGGGCCTACGGAAAACCGCGAGTACGTCAAGCGTGGCGTGAGGCTGGCGATGGAACTCTCCGAAGGCAAGCCGGTGTACCCGTATATCTGGCACCGCTATCCGGATTTCAACCCGGTGCAGGGCTACCGGCTGATTCCGGCCGCCGAGTTGAAGGCGCAGGTTGCCGCAGTGTTTGAAACCAACCTCGATGGACGGCGTGCCGATGGCGTGATGTGGTGGGGCGCGGACCAGTACTTCTACTGGATGGCCACGCACTATCCGCATGGCGGGCCGCCGGAATTCGCGCACGGTCCATGGCTGGCGCAGGTGTTTGAAGACGAGATGGCGCCCGGCGAAACCGCGGCCCAGTATTTCACGCGCATTCACAAGCGCACGATCAAACTCTTTGCCGAAGTCCTTAATGCGCTGCCGGCGGTCGAAGACCGCTGAATGTGGGGTGCGCTCGCGCCGGCTTCAACCGCCGTAGTGCCGGCGGGCCAGCCTGCGAATGTCCGGCGCCAGCCACGGAAGCGCATCGCGCAAGGCCAGCAGCGCGGCCTGGGCGCGCGGCATGGCGGTGGCGTGACTGCATTGCGTCGCCAGGCACTCGCACATCGCCGCCGCATCACCCGTGGGAACCATTTCGTGCAGCGCGGCGATAACGGCCCTCTCCAGTTGCGCATCATCGATCACGGGAATCAAATGCGAATGCGTGCTGCAGAGCGCATCCAGATCGAGCTGCGCCTGTTCATCAAATGGGTCAGCTCGGTACGCGCACAAAAGCGAAAAGCCGAGTTGATCAATCTGCCGGTTCCACCACTGCTCCAGTTCGACAGCGGCGGGCTTGTTGCGCTGCATCCAGAGCAGATTCACCAGTTCGCCGAACGCGCAGACTTCACCGAACGCCGACTGGGCCTGAAGAAGCACGGGACGAATCACAGCGTCGGCTGCCGCGAGGTCGACCTTGTCGCCCTGCATGATCCGCTCGAGCGTCGCCTGGGCGTCCAGGAAAACCAGTTGTGCGGAATTGCGTGCGGCGGCGACGTCGATGCCGGATTGCATCAGCCGCAGCATGAGGTGATCAACGTGCTCCATCGTCGCCACGACGATCGCGCCATTCCCACGCCGCAGCGCGTTGCCGATGTACAGTTCCAGCGCGCTGCACAACGACTGGTCATCGCAAAACAAGTGCGCAGCATGGTTGCACCGACTCGGCTGCGTCAACACGTCTGCGCGCGAAGACCAATTTGCGTGTGAACCCATGGACAATTGTTCGCTCACGATAACGCCTCACTCCCGCGTGCAAAATAGTGGCCTTGGTTTGGTTGAAAGTGCCTAGGGAAGTTGTCCTATTTCCCGGCGCGCGACTGCGTTCTCCGCCGCAGCAACGCCATCAGCGCCGCCGCTGTCCAGCACAGTCCACTTACCCAACCGCCGATGCGCACGCTTGCGGGATCGTAGAAGTAGCGAACCTGGTGATTCCCAGCCCGAACGGGCGTCGCGCTGATGACATGATTGGCTTGCATGATCGGCGCGGGTCTGCCATCGATCGTGATGCGCCAGCCGGGATAAAAGACCTCACTGATGACGAGCAGCGAATCACGATCGGCCTGCACATCAATGCTCAGGTCGCGATCACTGATGCGCCGCGCGGTGCACCGGCCCGGAACGCCGGTCCCGCCCGGCAGCGACACGGGCTGCTCCACGAGCGCGGTCGTGGCTGGATCGAATGTGGCTTGCTTCATGCGCGCATGCGCAGCTGCTTCATCCGCCACAATCTCCACTTGACCAACCAGCCACGCACGAGATAGAGCATTTTCGTCAGCGATGACCTCGTACTTCTGATTCGGTTCATTCCATTTCACGCCGTAGCGCACGTTCAGCACGCGCAGCGGGAAAGGATCGCCGGTGCGGTAGAGTTCCTCCGGCAACTGGTGGCGAGTGCGCTGGGAAATCTCCACGCCGTGCATCGCGTGTACGTAGCGAAAGAAACGCCCGATCGCCAAGGGCGTGTAGCCGTTGACGAATTCCACTTTCCCAGCCATCGCGCTGTTGGCCATGAAGAACGAAGGCGGGAAGTCGCCACGCCACGGCGATGAACTTTTTTCCTGCAATTCGCGCCACTGGGCCATGAACTTCGCGCCCGGAAATGTCGCTGGATCGAACTTCAACAGCCGAATCTCCGGCCGATTGATGAACAGGTCAGCGATCAGAACGAGCGTCAGCAATCCGATCGCAGATCGACGGTTCAGCCAGCCGATCAGCATTACCGCGCCAATCGCGATGCCCAGGACCATCAGTGGGCGCAACAGCAACGAATCGCGAAGCGTCAATGGTTCTCCCACGATCACCCGCAGTTCCGGTGCAGTTTCCGCGTGCCGCAAGTCGCCCCAGTGATTCAGCGCGATCACTGCCAGAGCCAGCGCGCCCAGCACGATGATCGCCGCCAGCCGCCATCGCATGTTTGTCCAGCGCGCTGTTTCACCGATGCTGAACAGCCGCTGCGCGCCGAATCCCGCCATTACGCATAGCGACACGTGGGCCAGGAT
>CAMPIL010000417.1 GCA_946886375.1 uncultured Phycisphaerales bacterium | reverse complement strand
GCACAGCGCGAAGGAACGGCACAAACGGTGTATCTCAAGTGCAGCGAGGGCACGCTCGCAGCCCGACTTGCTGCGCAACCCGGCGACCGCCCGAGCCTCACGGGTTCAGCGGTGCATGACGAAATCCGATCCATTCTCGCGGCGCGAGAACCGACCTACCGCGAACTCGCGGATTTCATCGTTCTGACAGATGGATTGAGCCCCGATGAAGCGGTAACGGAGCTTGAACGTCTGCTGGCGCCGCCCCGCTGAAAATCATCGGAGCATGCCGACAGGCGTGCGGTCTCGCCTGAAATCACTTCACCAGATTGGTGCTGCGACCAGTCCGCCGCTTGCTGTTCATGATCTTGCGGCCCTTGGTCGTGCTCATGCGAGCCCGAAAACCGACCTTGCGGATGCGTTTGATCTTGCTTGTCTTGCGTGGGTAGTGCATGAGGGGAAACCTGCCTCAAATCGGGTTGAAACGAGCCCCACAGGATAGCATAGCATCGGGTTGTTTGCCAATTCCGCCAGATTTTGGTGCGCAGCGGCTGCAATTCTGGTGATATACTGCTTGCAATGGGGCTGCGGAGGCCCCACTGGTCGAGTTTTGCTGCCGCCCTCAGGCTGTTTGCCGCTTGCGTATTCAACGCGCGGCCGGCCAAGGCGTCCGCAAAGCCCGCTCAGGCTCGGCCGACTGGGCCGCGAAAGTGGATTGCGCATCCACCTTCGCACCAGCAGGGCCGCAGGCACGCTGTCCCTTCTGAGAGCGGGGTTCCATGAATGAGATCGACATCCAGAAGATCGAGAATCTGCTCGATCACCGATTCTCCGATCACGACTTGCTGAGCAAGGCTCTTACTCACGCATCGCTGGTTGACAGCCGGCTGCAGAGCAACGAACGCCTGGAGTTTCTTGGCGATTCTGTTTTGGGGCTGGTCGTCTGCCACTACCTGTACGCCAACTACAGCGACTTGCTGGAAGGCGAGATGACCAAGATCAAATCAACGGTGGTCAGCCGAAAGGTGTGCGCTGAAGTCGCCTCTCAATTGGGCTTGGATGAAGTGCTGCGGCTGGGCAAGGGCATGAGCCGGCACGCGGCATTGCCTGGCTCAGTGCTCGCGGCAGTCTTCGAGTCGCTGGTGGGGGCCTTGTTCCTCGATGGCGGCCTGGAAGTCGCCCGCGAATTCATCCTCCGCATGATGAAGCACAGGATTGAAGAAGCCGCACGCTCCGGTCACCAGCACAACTTCAAATCGGTTCTCCAGCAGACCGCCCAGCAGACCATTGGCCTGACTCCCCAGTACGTCGTGCTCGATGAAAAGGGCCCTGACCACGCCAAGTGCTTCGAAGTCGCGGTGGAAATCGGGGCCCGGCGGTTCGGCTCGTGCTGGGGGCCATCCAAGAAACAGGCTGAGCAGGACGCGGCTCTCCAGGCCTTGCGCGAACTAGGCTACGTGACCAGCAGCGAGAACGGCGACATCCGTATCCGCCACGACCCGATGGAGCAGCCCGCGATATCCGACACGACGATCGAACAGCCGTAGGGCGTTTACGCGCGGGCGGCTTGTGATCTGAGTTGGGCTTCGGCTTCGAGCCAGTTCACCGTGTCGCTGCCGCCTCGTTGAAGCCATAGAAAGTACGCGGCCTCGGCGACTGCAGGTCGGCTGATTACAACGGGAATGGCGGCGGGCTTGCCCTCGATCGTGCGCGAAGTCGTGGCCGTGGATGCAGGCGCAACGGCCGTGGGCTGGGATTTCTTTGGGCGACTGGATTTGATGTGATTGGTGGTCTTGGAACGTGCCATCGCGCGTCTCCTGGATCGCGAACTTCGACGTAATTCAATGAGGGATTACTACAACGGCCAAACCACGGGCTTGGGTTCAAAACTTCTCAAAGAGAAATTCCCGATGCCCGATCGCGGCGCCGGCATTGTAGCCGGCGCACCCCAACTGGCTGCCCCGATTCGCATGGAGTTACGAGCCCAGCCAGCGCACGAGGATCGCGGCCACAGCGGCAGCGGCAGCCACGACCGCAACCCATTGCGGCCAGTGCACATCAGCAGCCTTCGGTTTGACGACCGGCTCACGAACCAGCGACAGCATTGGGCCAGCCTCATTCACTGCTTCACCGGCGCGTGCACGATCCTGCATGATCGCAATGATCAAGTTGGACTCGAACGGCCGCAGCCCCAACTTTGTGCCGCTGCGGAGCAAATCCGCCCGTCGCTCGGGCGTCAGCGTGGCGCCTTGCAACCGCATCTGCGTCTGCATCGCCAAGACCCAGCGCGGGTCCTTGGCGTCGATGACTTCTGAAAATCCCGGCTCCATCCCCGACGCATGCGCCGCGATCCGGTTTTCCTTCACAACGGCCAGGCGGGCCTCCTGCTCGCGATGCCACTGGTCATCGGCTTGCGAATCGTTCGACCCAACCAGTCGAAGGCGATGATTTGGTGATGCAGCGGAGGACATGGTCAAGTTGCGGTCACGCAGAACCGCGCAGGTGGATGCCAACCCATGTGCGGGTTGGTCGTTTCAGGAACTCCCGATTTGAAACTCTGCCACGATTCTATCGCCTGGCCAACGGCCAAACAGCCGCGATCGGCGGCTGGCCGTGCGACGTGCGCTGTGGGCGCTTTAGGAAAGACCCCGGATCAGAGGCCGGGCACCAATGTTCGCGGTTTGCG
Source organism: uncultured Phycisphaerales bacterium (assembly GCA_946886375.1). The sequence continues at coordinate 92 of CAMPIL010000417.1, read as the reverse complement.
ACCGTCGGCATCCCAAACCGTGACGATGCCGCTGTCTGAATCGGTGGCCCCTGCGGAGACAACCGGAAGGCCCCGCCAGTGCTTGATCGACA
>CAMPIL010000416.1 GCA_946886375.1 uncultured Phycisphaerales bacterium | reverse complement strand
AGCATGAAACCCGTGGTGACGCACCATTTCGCCTGCCTCCGATTCAGCGTCTGAGTGCTCGCCCTCGCCCTCGCCCTCGCCCTCGCCCTCTTTCAACCCTGCCTGTCAATCCCGCTCTCCACTTCGCAACTCAACCGCCGCATCGCAATTCCTGGCGCACAAGGCTTTCCGCACGCTGCCGCGTCACAAGCCGCTTGGCCAGGCCTCGGCTTCCTCGCGCCGGTCCACCTCGATCGCCAGCGGCTGCACCGCGTGCGTTTCATCGATGAACAAAAACGCGTCGTAACGGTCGGCAAGGCGAGTCGGAACGTACTGCCCCGGACTTTCGCGCTCCGGGTGATAGACCACGCCAATCGCGCGGTGGCCGATCGTTGCGTTCAACTCCTCGCGATGATGCTCCGCAAGCGAACGCAGCGGCAGAAGAAACTGCCGGGGCGGGCGCGAAACGTCGAGTTGGTGCAGCACGTCCTCCAGCGAACCGCGCATCGCTTCCGGCACGATCATCACCTGCGGCGGGTCGCCCCAGTTTTCCGCGGCGACCACGGTGCCGTGGTGCGTCCCGAAACCGACCAGCCGCACCGCCTCCTCGCCGTAGCGCTCGCGCGCCAGCCCCCCAATGTTCACGTAACCCACCGCCAGCATGTCGGTGGCGCGGTAATCGCCAACGTGCGTGTTGTGGGCCCACACGATGGCGCGGGATTGCTCGCCGTAATGCTCCAGCAGCAGCGAAAGGGTTTCCATCATGTGGCGGTCGCGTACGTTCCAACTGGGTGCATCGCCCCGCACCATTGTGCGGTAGTACTCCTCGGCGTTGCGGGTGACCAGTGCGTTCATGCGCGCATCGAAGTACGCCTCGCCGGGATCAACGTGATCGGGATTGATCCTGCTGTACAACTCGCGCAGCCGATCCATGTGACTGAGCGCTGCGGCGACCGGCCCTTCGCAGGTCACCGGCACCAGGCGCGAGACATAGGCGTAGCGCTCCGGGTCTCCGCCAAACTGCTCGAAGCACTCGTACGCGCGGCGGGCGACCGGCACCGCGCCAGGATCGACGCGCTTAAGGTATTCCATCACCAGTTGCAGCGAATCGTGCAGGCTGTACACATCCAGGCCGTGAAATCCCACCGGGCGGCCGGCGTGGCCCTCGTTGAAGCCGCGCAGCCACTCCACCAGTTCAAGCACCTCCTCGTTGCCCCACATCCAGGTCGGAAAGCGGCGATAGCCCGCCAGCGCTTCGCGCGGCGAAGACTTGCCCTGCGTCACGTGCTCGTGGACGCGCTGGCAATCGGGCCAGTCGCCTTCCACGGCGATGAACGAAAAGCCGCGCTCGCGGATCAATCGCTCCGAGATGATCCGCCGCCACTCATAGAACTCGCTGGTGCCGTGCGTGGCTTCGCCCAGCATCACGATGCGCGCGTCTCCAATGAGGTCGAACAGTTCGGGCAGGTCGGCCGGATCGGCGATGGGGATAACCGTGCGGCGGAGGGCACTGAGCATGTCGGATCGATCAGCCCGGGCGATCATGTGGAACTCTTTTCATCAAGGCTGTCGCTCGCCACCGGAAATCGATTGGGATTCATATTTTGCCCGGCCCCAGCCGATATATTCGGCATGCCCGCCGACCTGAAGTCCATCCTCAGCCTTGAGGTTCCGCTGATCGTCGTGATCGGCTCGCGCGACATGCCGGTGAAGGAAGTGATGAACCTGGCGCCGGGCGCGATCATCGAGTTGCCCAAACTTGCAAATGAGGAACTTGAAATCCTGGTGAACAACAAGCCCATCGGCGTGGGGACGGCGGTGAAGGTGGGTGAGAACTTCGGCATCCGCGTGACATTCGTGGGCGATCTGAAGTCGCGCATCAGCGCGCTGGGCGCGGCACGGGCCATTCCCGCGCCGGCGACCAAAACCGCCCCCGCCCCCACAGCCGCGCCCGACGCAGCCACAGCGGAACCCGCCGCGGCCGCGGCATGAACTTGAGCGCACCCCGGCAGTGAATCAGGCTTTCCGCATCCACGCGCGGGTGAGGTCTGCGCCGCATTCAGTGCACACCGACGAGCGGCCCCACGGATAGCCGCACGCGCCGCACCGGCCGCGCACTTCGCGCCAGCGCCGGCGGAACTCAAACGGCCCGCGAATTAACATCCACGCAATCGCGCCCCAGAAGATCGTGTTGATGATGAACCCCGGCCAGAGAATACCGGTGGGAAAGACCTGGCCCGTCTGCACGTTCAGCCACGGCACATTGCGCGGCGCGCTCCACCCGCCGGTCCAGGTCATGGAAAGATTCTTGAACGGCGCCGACCCCAGCGCCACCATGCTGCACATGGGCCAGCCGAACTGGTATTCCGCGATGAGATAGTCTTCGCTGAACCCCACCGTCACGATGACGCCGAAGTATCTCGAACGATTGACCGAATCAATCGCGGCTGGATCAAGAGCCTCCCGAGGCCAGTGTGGCGGCGCGCGGGAGACCCAGAATTGCTGTGCGGCGGCCGCGTCAAGTTCAGGACCGAGTTGGGAACTTCCGCTCAACAGCAGGTTGCAGCCCCACGCGATGCCGACGTTGAGAACCACGCCGATGACCAGGCAGACCAGGACGAGCGTGATGCGGCCGCGGCGCGAAATCATGCGCGTGACGATACCCAATTTTGCAGAGCAATGGCGTGACTGGAATGGCTGGCGGCGCCGCGTGCGCGACGTTGCGGTCAGTGGCGATTCGTCTGCGACATCTGCAGGCGCCGCCAGCCATTCCAGTCACGCCATTGCT
>CAMPIL010000415.1 GCA_946886375.1 uncultured Phycisphaerales bacterium | reverse complement strand
GGGAATCAAACGCCGGACGGGTCGGGAGGCAGACACGGGCATACAGTCGCTCATGCCGCAGCAACCAGACTCGATCGGACGGCTGTTTCTGGCCGAGTCCCGCGCCACGTTCGCCTCGCAGAAGGAACTTGCTGAGCGGGCGATCGCGCAGTTGAGCGATGAGCAGGTTCGTCAGCCGCTGGACCACAACACCAATTCGATCGCCGTCATCATGAAGCACATGGCCGGCAACATGCTGTCGCGCTGGAGCGATTTTTTGACCAGCGACGGTGAGAAGCCCTGGCGAGATCGCGACCGCGAGTTCATCGATGACTTCGCCGATCGTGCCGCAGTCATGGACTATTGGCAGCGCGGCTGGTCGTGCCTGTTCAACACGTTGGATGCGCTTGCGCCCGGCGATTTGGAGCAGACGGTGCACATCCGCGGCGAGCCGCACAGCGTTATCAAGGCCATCAACCGCCAACTCTCGCATTACGGTTATCACGTCGGCCAGATCATGTTGATTGCGCGTGTGCTGGCGAAGGAGAAGTGGAACGTGCTTACGATTCCGCGCGGCCAGTCGCAGCAATTCAACCACAAGGTGTGGATGGGGGAACCGCCCTCGGAAGATGCGCAGCGACCGCAATAATCTGCGAGTACGATCTTCACATGCCCCGGCAAAGCGAACCAATCGGCGCGCACCGTCCATCAGGCTTGCCGCTGATGCGCATGCAGTGGCTGCACCTGCTGTTCATGCACTGGCGGATCGAGGCGGAGAAACTGCGGCCGCTGATTCCGGAATCGCTGGAGATTGACGAGTTCGATGGCAGCGCGTGGGTGGGGTTGATTCCGTTCACAATGCGCACGGTGCAGCCGGCGGTTGTGCCTGCGATGCCTGGGGTGAGCGATATTCCCGCGCTGACTGCGTTTCACGAGTGCAACGTGCGGACGTACGTGCATCCGCGCGGCCGGCCTGATCAGCCGGGCGTGTGGTTTTTCAGCCTGGACGCGGCCAGCCGACCGGCGGTGTGGGCGGCGGGAAAGTTCTTTCGCCTGCCATATTTCTTTGCGCGGATGAGTTTGGAGCGAGTGGGGGATGAGGTGCGGTACGGCGTCGATCGCATTGATTCGCCGCAGGCAACCATGTGCTGCACCTGGCGCGCCGGAGAGCCGCTGCCACGGTCACGGCCCGGCGAATTGGCGCACTTCCTCACCGAGAGATATGCGCTGTACTCGGCCGATGGCGCGGGCAGATTGTTCAGATGCCGCATCTGGCACAAGCCGTGGGCGTTGCGGATAGCGGAAGTGATCTCGTTGCAGGATGAACTTGTGCGTGCGGCGGGGATCGAAGTTGATCAAAGTCAGCCGCCGGCACGGCATCATGCAGACTTCATGGACATGCGGGCATGGCGGTTGGAGCGCGTGAAGGACAGGCGGCTGTAACGCGGTTCTGGCGTGCGCACCTTCGTTGCGCTGCCGCCGGTATAACTACATGCATGATGAACGCGGCGAACAGTCAGGGCATGTACGGCGATCGCGCGCGGTATTACGACGCCATTTACCATTGGAAGTCATACGAGGCAGAGGCCCGGCGGCTGCGCGAGATACTTGTCGCCGAGGGAGTGGCGGAAGGGTCGCGCATCGTGGAAGCCGCGTGCGGCACCGGCTCACACCTGGCGCACCTCAAATCGTCCTTCATGGTGTCGGGCTTCGATGTCAGTCCTGCGATGGTCGACCTGGCGAAAGCCAAGTTGCCTGGCGTTGGTTTGTTCCTCGCTGACATGACCGATTTCACGCTGAGCGCTCCTGCGGACGGTCTGTTGTGCCTGTTTTCCTCGATCGGGTACGTGCATCCCGAGCAGCGTTTGCGTGCGGCGGCGGCTTGTTTCGCTCGGGCGGTGCGTCGAGGCGGCGTTGTCATCATCGAGCCGTGGATCGCGCCGGAGAACTTCAAGGACAACACCTGCTCGATGCACACCTATGACGGCGCGGATATGAAACTCTGTCGCACCGCAATCAGCCGCCGGGAAGGCGAATACTCGGTAATCGATTTTCACTGGCTCGCGGCCGATTGCCACACGCTTGCAGTCGATTCCTTCAGCGAGCGCCACGTGCTGTGGATGTGTTCGCACTCGCTGATGATGAAGGTTCTTGATGATGCGGGATTCGATTGTCGCTTTGAGGAAAACGGCCTGATGAAAGGCCGGGGGCTGATCATCGGGCGCAAGCGCGAATGATCCCGCAGCCTGGGCAGGCCAGGATCATGGCTGCGTCGGCACCCACGGGATGTCCGCTACGCCTGCTGCCACATTTGCCCGCCGCGCCATCGCAAACAGCATGTCGCTGATGCGGTTGATGTAGATGATCGCCTGCGGATTGATTTCATCCGAATGGCTCAAATGAACCATCGCGCGCTCGGCCCGGCGGCAGATGGTGCGGGCCAGGTGCAGGCGGGCGGCGAGTTCCGTGCCGCCGGGCAAAATGAAGTTGGTGATCGGCGCGTTGGCCGCGTCAATTTCATCAATCCATCGCTCTGCCTGTGCGACATGATCTGCGGTGATGCGCTGGATTTTGGATTGATGTCTGGAATCCAAAGGCGTGGCGAGGTCCGCGCCGAGATCGAACAGCCGCGACTGGAGCGTGGTGAGGATGGCGCGGATGGATTGTTCGACTGAGGAATTGGAGTTTGAGGACGGAACTCCCGTCTTCATCGCGTTGGATGTCTGGGATGAAGCCGGCGGCGCGGGGGGGAGACCGGTCGTCAGATGCGGTGGCTGGGCAGCGCACAGCGC
>CAMPIL010000414.1 GCA_946886375.1 uncultured Phycisphaerales bacterium | reverse complement strand
CGGCCTGAGGATTTCATCCTTCCAGGCCTTGGTGAGCCGGGTCAGCGAAGCGCGCCGGGCCACGTACTGAACGGTCTTGCCCATCTTGGCCGCGATCGCCTTGATGTCGTAGTCGCGTTCAAAGGCCTGCTGGATTGTCGCCGCCTCCTCCAACGGGTGAAGGTCCTGACGCTGAAGGTTCTCGACGATGGTCACCGTCAATGCGGTGGGATCGTCCAGCGATCGGATGATGGCCGGCAGATGCGTCAGGCCCGCGAGTTTCGCGGCGCGCCAACGGCGTTCGCCCGCACGAATCTCCCAGTGGCCGTTCTTCGAGGGATGCGGGCGGACCACAATGGGTTGAAGCACACCGTCGTGCTTCAGCGAACGTGCGAGCGATTCGACCGAAGCGTTGCTGATGCGCCGGCGCCGATTGTCAGGCGTCGGGTGCAGCCGATCAACTTCCAGTGAACGAAACGTGGCGCGCTCGCTTGGGCGGGCGCGCGCTTTGGGTGCAATCACAGCCATAGCGGTTCTCCTTACGCGGTAGGATGGAGTGGAAGTGGCGCCCGATGACGAGCGCTGGGGGTGGCAAGAACTGCCAGAAGGTCAAGGCCGGCGGTGAACTGTGGTCACACCGGCCACGAGGTGGGGAACCTCTGTCAAAACCTTCTCACGTGCGACACTGCAACGTGGCGTGTCCCCTGCCCTGGTTGGGGATTGGAGTCACGTGACGTCGCAATGCCGAGTCGTCTACCCGAGCCAGAGATGAAGAATCGTGCGAGAATACTGCCATAAGGCCAACGCAAATTGCAAGGGTGAGTTTGGGCGATGGTCGGTTACTTGGACAACCCCGGCAAGGGAGTGGCGGGAATCCGTGGGGAGACGCCGTGTCACTTGAAATGGGGGTAGAACAAACCCGAAAAACCCAACTGGTATCATTCGCAACACAGTCATGCACCCAACTGTCCATCCAGATCACCGGAGTTCATCAATGAATCTCGCCCCTGTCGCCCGTGCCTTGGCCGCGTGTCTTTGTGCCCTCTCAGTGAGCATGGCTCGGGGGCAGTCGACTGCCGACCAAGAACCGATCAGCGAAGTCAGCGACATGAGCGCATTAGCCAAGCGCATTGCCGCGCAATTGGAGGAGCATCAGTGTCCGAAAGTCACAGCCCTCGACTTCACAGACATGCAAGGGCGTGCCGTTGAACTCGGGCGCTACTTTTCGGACGATCTCCTCAACGCGCTGTTCGACCACAAGCCGTTGATCGTTCTTGATCGCGCGCACTTCGCCCACATCATGAAGGAGAACAACATGACGGCGAAGGGGCTGATGGCGAACCCGGCCGAAGTGAACAAGCTCGGCGACTTTGAACGAGTGAATGCGATCCTGGTTGGGCGAGTGACATCAATGAACGGGAATCTCGATCTGACGGTGTGGGGGGTCTCGATCAAGACCGCAGAGCGCGTCGCGAGCGGCAAGATCACCCTTCCCATGGCGAAGGACTGGCAAGGAATGCTCACGCGTAGCGTAAGCGATGGGAGCAGCAGCGAATCGCCCGCCGCAGCGAGGTCAGACGCTTCAATAGCGGAAGGGCCTGTTCTCTCAAGCACTGACCTCGGACCAGTCACCGTTGTGCTGCGAAACGTGGTCGAGCAGAAGTTGCCGACCGATCGCGGGGAGGTTCCCGCTATTCAATGCTCGTTTGAAGTGGAGAACCGAGACACCAAGCGATGGGTGGCAATTGCCGCGAATCAGCGCGTTCAAGAAGATAGCGGATACCGTGCCGATAGCGCGGGGTATCGAGGGGGTCTGGTAGATTCAAATCAAGTTTCGTGGTCGCTCGTAGAGGTGACTGGAGTTTCGGCCGTTCGATGCTTTGAGTTCAGCACACAGAGAATAACGCAGAACAATCCTGGTGCCATCGTGGACTACATCCGGAACGGCAAGCGCAGCGAAGGTAAAGCGGCCCATTTCGACAAAGGTCATTTTTGGTCCGGTTCGCTCGAATTCATCCCGCCTCTAGGGCGAACGAGAGTAACTGCGGTATTTACACCCCCCACACCCGCAGCATCCAAGAGAAGCCGCTCGCGCGAGGAGCCCGAGAAAGTCGCGCCGTGGAAGCAACTCGAATTCTGTTCCCTGAACATGGAACTGGTGATCGGAACTTACGAGAAGGGGCAGGATCCTTTGAAAGCGGATGACCTTGCGTTGCGCCAGCTGGCAATTGATCGCATCAACCTTGCATCCCGCGCGAAAGCGGGCGAACCGTAATCCCAATCGTGCTCCGAGGAGACATGTCGAATGCCGGACGCCGAACGTGAAACAGGTTGGCGGTCGTTGGTCGAGATTGCCAAGGGTCAGACGGAGATGTCCGGTGCGAGTCCCGGCACATCCGAGTTCACCGATTCGTTTAGCAGGTATTCGCCTCACCTGAACTGGCTTTTGAAAACGGCGCTCGCGATGATCGCCATTGGGATCGGCTGCATGGTGCTCGGCGCGGCTGCGAATGGCGCACCATGGCATTGGGTCGTGGTGGTGGCATTGGTGATCGCGAGCGTCGTCGCTGCGGGGAAGCAGTCGCTTCCTTGGATCATGTGCGCGCTTCAGGCGAGCATAATCTCGGTCGTGCTACAAGGCGTGCTTCTGGCGCTCGGCGAGCATCGGGCTGCGGTGGGAGCCGCGTTCTTCACGCTCGTTTTCTTGCCCGCCCTCGCTTCGATGGTCGGCTTGTGGCCGATCGCTACCAAGCTGGACGCCCTCAAAGAAAGATCGCCGGCGATCTATGATGAAA
>CAMPIL010000413.1 GCA_946886375.1 uncultured Phycisphaerales bacterium | reverse complement strand
AGGTATTGAATCGCCCGCGCCGCGAGTTCAACCGGCTTCTCGGTGAGGTGAACCATCGATTGGGGGTTGACCTTCTTGATCGGCCACACATCCGTCGCGTTGGTCGGCCCGAAGAAGTGATGACCCGCGCCTTCGCGCCAGCCATAGAAACACCACTCGTGGTTCCCCATGAAGTCTTTCCGCGTGAGGACGGGGTGTTCCTTCACCCAGATGATCGCCTGAGAGAAGTACAACTCGTGGCGCTTCAGCACCGGCGGATAGTTCCCACAGTTGGCGTAGCCTCCCCAGATGAAGAAGCACCGCCCCGGCAGCAGCACGCGCGAAATGTTGCCGAACCACGAATCCAGCAGACGATCGAACTCGTCGTCGGACACGAAGTCGTTCGCCAGCGGTCGGTCCTTCGCCCGCATCTGTTTGGTGTTGGACTTCGCCTTCTCCGGGTGACGCGCCACGTCCATCTTCTGGTGATGCGTCGTCTCGAACGATGACAGCCCGGCGGCGATCGCGTTGTTGCTGCGCGGCTCAACCTTGACGTTGTAAGGAGGGTCAGTGTTGGCCAGGTGAATCGGCTGGCCATCCAGCAGGCGATCCAGATCTGCGGCGCTGCCGCTGTCGCCGCAGAGCAAGCGGTGACGGCCAAGCACCCATAGATCACCGCGCTGCGTGATCGGATCGTCCGGGGGTGCGGGCACATCGTCGGGATCGGTCAAACCCTCGTTGCCGCCCGCGTTGAGCAGCTTGGCGAGTTCCGTTTCGTCGAAGCCGAGCAGCGACAGATCGAAGTCCATGCCCTGCAGGTCCGCCAGTTCGATCGGCAGCAGGTCGTAATTCCACTCCGCCAGTTCGGCGCTCTTGTTGTCGGCGATCCGATATGCCTTGATCTGCGCGGGCGTCAGGTCCTTGGCGACATGCACCGGTGCTTTCTGCAAACCGAGTTTCAGCGCGGCCTTGTAGCGCGTATGCCCGCAGACGATCACACCCTCGGTGTCCACGACGATCGGCTGGCGGAACCCAAACTCGCGCAGCGAGTTGGCGACGGCATCAATCGCGGCATCGTTGATGCGCGGGTTCTTCTCGTAGGGGGTGATGTTGGCGAGCGGCCGCAGTTCAATCTTCATGGCAAAGCCTCCGTGCATGGTGATGGCGCGGCCCGCCGATCAGCGGTCGGACAGCGCAAACAAACTCTGTCTGGTTTCGTGCCCGTTCCCACGGCCATCGACGGCGAGAGAGCGCCGGGAAGTACCTATTGCCGCATCGCAGACGACCTTGCCCACTTACCCACAATTCGCCCGCTCGGCCGGGTTTCGCCGTGTTGGGCGACGTTGGGTCGTGGGCCGCAAGGGCGTCGGACGTACCACCGCTCGCCCTTCGGCGTCGTTCGCAACGCGGGCCAACGTCGTAGGCCACGGGGCGAGGGTGTGGGCCAGATCGATTCCGGCGAGTCATCTCCCCTCCCCGCTGGACATCTTGGACATGTTGGACGTGGCTTGCCCGTTGATCGCTACATGTACCGCATCACCTTGTTCATGGGGTGCGCAGCGTCCATCGTGTCCAACGTGTCCACAGATCGGTTGGATGGTGACTCCAAACCAATGCCAATTGCCCTTGTGTTTCCTGTCCACGCAGCCTCGGCTTCGCAGAATGGCAGCCGTTGACTTCGGGTCCTCCTGAATGACACCTTGCCGTTGACACCACGCTCCATACTCGCTGCGAAGATCGGAAGTGAGACAGCACGCCGTCGAGCCAAACGCGCATCTCGCCTCGATGAACCCGAGGAAACTGTTCACCTTCCCACGCATTGATCCCGTCGCCATCACAATCGCGCTCGGCTCGGAAAGCCCGGATTCAAGCCAGCGCTGACATCCTGCAACGAGCCGCGCAAAGATGCCGGGCCATTCAACCTGGAGTTTGGCAAGCAGCAGCGGATCGCGCTGCGACGCAGGCACGACGAAGTTGAAGGGAACGAGTCGCAGTCGTCGCCATGCCGCTTCAGTATCCTCCCTGACACGCGGCAGATTGTTCGTGACGAGCACGAGTTTGTGCGTGCGACTGAACTCGAAGTAGTCCTCGCGCATGCGCCGGCCCTTGAGTTTCGCATTGCCAGTGAGGCGCTTGATCAGCTGAAGCCGGAGTTCGGCATCTCGTTCCGTCTCGGATGCGATCACCAGCCGCATTCCAAAGAGGTCTGCGATCTCCGTGGGATGCTCGGGGTGCTTCCGCACCGTCAACAGATCAGGAGGGGCTTCGCCCGCGTACGGCCCCATGAGCCCGGAGATGGTGTCGAGCAGTACTGACTTGCCGTTGTTCCCGTCGCCCATGTAGATCGGCAGGTACTGCTCGCGCACGTCTCCAGTCAGGCAGTGCCCATGCCAGCGATGCACGTATTCGATGAGCTCCAAATCGCCGCAGAACGTCTCTTCGATGAATCGATCGAACAGCGGACAATCGGCCGCTGGGTCATACTCCACCGGTGCCAACTTGGTCAGCATGTCCTGCGGCGCATGCTGGCGAAGTCGACCCGTTCGGAGATCAAGAGTCCCGTTGCGACAGTTGAACAGAAATGGATCGGAGTCCAATTGACTTGGAGTTACGGCAACATCTGGCTGCGCAAGCGCCGCCATCGCCGAGAGCCGCTCTCGCTTCTGGCTCGCCATCGCCCACTTCACGATGCCCGGCCGCGCTTGTTCGTCGGCCTTCTTGGCCTCGTCCAAGATGGCGAGTGCGGTGTGCTTGCAGAACTCGACGATGCGCCCTCGATCGTCTGGTCGCCAATGCGTTCTGTCCCACAC
>CAMPIL010000412.1 GCA_946886375.1 uncultured Phycisphaerales bacterium | reverse complement strand
CATCCGCGACCAGGCACACGCCTTCGTTCATCGTGATGGCGAGCGGTTGGGCGCCGCCCATGCCGCCGCAGCCGCCCGTCACACACAAGCGGCCTTTCAAAGTTCCGCCGAAATGCTGGCGGGCGCATTCTGCGAAGGTTTCGTAGGTGCCCTGCAGAATGCCTTGCGTGCCGATGTAGATCCAAGAGCCAGCGGTCATCTGGCCGTACATGATCAGACCTTTGCGCGCGAGATCATCGAAGACTTCCTGCGTGGCCCAGTGCGGCACGAGATTTGAGTTGGCGATGATGACTCGCGGCGAATCGGTGGTGCTGCGCACAATTCCCACCGGCTTGCCGGATTGCACAAGGAGTGTTTCGTCCGGTTCAAGATTCTTCAAAGATTCGATGATGGCGTCGAAGCACGCCCAATTGCGGGCCGCCTGGCCGCGCCCGCCGTAGACGACGAGTTCGTCGGGTCGTTCGGCAACCTCGGGATCCAGGTTGTTCATGAGCATGCGCATGGCGGCCTCGGCCTGCCAGGTTTTGCAGGTTTTCTGCGGGCCGCGCGGGGCGCGGATGGTTCGCGGCGAAGATGAAGCGTGCGCGACGGTGGAGGTGAACGTAGCCATGCACCCATGATAGAGGTGATCGGTTGATGGTGATTCGGGAACCCGCCGCAAACTTTCATGGCGCGGTAGCATGCGCGACGAATCTGATCGGAAGGAGCAATCGCATCATGGCGAAGAAGAAAGCAAAGAAAACTCAGGCCAAGCGTGCCTCAGGCGGCAAGAAGACGAAGGCAAAATCCCAGCCACGCCGCAAGGCAGCGCGAGCCGCAAGTCCCAGGAAGAAAGTCCAGCGTAAAGCCAAGCCCGCCGCACAGGCCACATCACAGTCTCCGCCGCCGCCCAAGCCCGGTTCGTTTGTGTGGCATGAGTTGATGACGCCCGATGTCGCGCGCAGCAAGGACTTCTACTCGCGCCTCTTCGGCTGGAAGATGCGGGATGATGAAATGATGCCCGGCTTCACCTACACAATGATGTCCAACAAGGGCGAAGGCGTGGGCGGCATGATGGCGATCACGCCCGAACAAGGCGATGTCAAGCCGCATTGGATGGTGTACATCGCGGTGAAAGATGTCGATGCGATCGCGCAGCAGACCGAGATGATGGGCGGCGAAATCGCTGTGCCGCCGCACGACATTCCGGTGGGCCGTTGGGCGCTGCTGAAGGATCCGACCGGTGCTGCGTTTGCGGTGTACAAGTCGGCCCGGCGGTGAATGCAGGAGCGCACACGACCGATGTAGCCGGCGCATTGCAGCAAAGGGATTAGCGCAATCCGTTTTGCTTGATGAGATCACGGATTGCCGCGATATCCGGCGCGGGCGGTCGGTCTTGAGTGAGGCGAGGCACGACGTTTCGCACAGCCTGAAAGATGCGCTCCACCCCCGCGCCGCTGCGAAGCGGCCGTTGATACTCCATGGCTTCGGTCATGACGAGCAGTTCGCAGGCGATGACGCTTGCGGCAAGTTCCACCGCCGCAGAGGCCTGATGGGCGGACGTCGCGCCCATTGAGTTGTAGTCCTCGATGCCTGCGCAGGTTGGAATATTGTGGGGGCTTGCCGGATGGGCAAGGGTCTGCAGTTCGTTGCAGCAAGCGGCCGCAGTGTACTGCACGATCATCAACCCGCTGTGCAGGCCAGGCTGCGGCGACAGATACACGTTCACGGGATTCTCGCTGTCGGATGCCGCGAGCAGCCAATAGATGCGCCGCTCCGCGATTCCCGCGATGTGGCACAGCGCGATCTTGAGCATGTCCAGCGCGATCGCCAGCGGCATGCCGTGGAAATTGCCGCCGGAAACGATCGAACTTTGAGAGTTGTGATCTGAGTCGCGCGGCGCGAACACCAGCGGATTGTCCGTGACCGCGCCGAGTTCGTTCTCAAAGACGCTGCGAACAAACGCAATGGCGTCGAACGCGGCCCCAAGCACCTGCGGCGTAGCCCGAAGGCAGTAGGGGTCCTGCACGCGCGGGTCGCCGTCTTTATGCGCATTGATGATTTGCGAACCTTGAAGATCACGCCGCAATTGCTCTGCGACTTGCCGCTGACCCGGTTGATTGCGCGCAACATGAAGGCGTTCGTCGAGAAAGGCATCGGTTGCGCGGCAGGCATCGATCGCCATGGCCGCGGATTTCACAGATGCGGCGCACAATCGGTCAACATCACACAGCGCCAGCGTGCCGATCGCAGCCATCAGGTGTGTTCCGTTGATCAGCGCGAGCCCTTCCTTGGCTTCAAGCGTGAGAGGCTTCAAGCCCGCGCGAGCCAGCGCATCGGATCCGCTGACGATGCCGCCTTGGAATCTGGCCTGGCCTTCGCCAATCAATACGAGCGCTGCGTGGGCGAGCGGAGCCAGATCGCCCGAAGCGCCCACCGAACCGCGCGATGGCACAACGGGCGTCACCTGCGCGTTGAGCAGCGCGACAATCGCGTGCACCACTTGAAGCCGGACTCCCGAGCATCCCCGGCAAAGACTTGCCGCGAGAATCAGCATCATCGCGCGCACCGCTTCGTCAGCCAGGGGTTCTCCGACGCCCGCCGCGTGGGAACGGATCAGATTCAGTTGGACTTGCCGAACCTGGTCATCGGCGATGCGAATGCGCGCCAGTGATCCAAACCCGGTGTTCACGCCGTAGATCGCGCTGTCGCGATTTCGCAATTGCGAGTCAATAACGGCACGCGCGGCATCGGTATTCGCACGTGCGGCGTTGCCGATCTCGACTCGCAATCCGTGTCGAGCGACGCGTTCCACATCGTCGAAGTTCAAGGGCCCACCG
>CAMPIL010000411.1 GCA_946886375.1 uncultured Phycisphaerales bacterium | reverse complement strand
ACAGCCCGCGCTTGCGGCGGATGGTGCGGCGCACTTTGCCTGGCGTGAAGAACATGACCCACAGAATCGAAGCGTAGAAGATCGTGTTGATCGCGAAGCCGGGCCAAATGGGACGAAGCGGCAAAGCGATGAAGTCGTTGGCGCGCGCTTCGATGCGGCCGCGAATCCGCCACCCGCCGTGCAGTTGAACGTTTGTCGTCGTGAGGTCGATGAAATCGCAGGTCGTCTGCATCCACAGGCCGACCGCAGGGAAGCCAAATCCAATATCACCGCCAGCGACGACGGTTTGTTGAAGCGGCTCGCCGCCGAATGTGCCCCAACGTGGCACTTGGGTCATCAATTCACGCGTTCGGCCTGACGCCATGCGCGGTTCATTCGATGCACGCTGCTTCCACGACTCAATGCGATCCTTGACCAACTGCGCTGCGGACATCAACTTGGAATTCTGCTCGCGCGTGTCACGCCACCAGAGATCAGTCATGCCGAACCGCTGCTGTTGCACAACAGACCAAGGTCGGTTCCAGATCGCGAAATAACCACCTTGATTTCGTTCGACCGTCATTGATTCGCGAGCACACGCGATCCCCCACGCCACCGCGAGATTCACGATCGCGCCTGCGATCAAGAACACGACCGCTCGCTTCACAATGGCGCGGCTTTTTCGTGGCATTGCTCTCATCTTATCGGATGCCAATGAAAATCAGAATTGAGCATGTTGAGCATATCGGCCGGCGGGTGATGCAGATGTGCTTGCCGAAGGAACCAGCAGGCGATTGATCTCAATCCAATGCTTGCGAGGAAGTTTGTCCGTGGGCGCCGTGCGCTGGCTCAAATCCGCAAACGCGGGTACGCTGCCACGCTCGTTTCAAGCACCGCAGGAGCAGGACCATGGGACTGATGAACGGCAAACGCGGGTTGGTGGTGGGCATCGCGAACGATCACAGTTACGCCTACTTCATCGCCGAGTCGCTGCTGCGCGAAGGCGCTCAGTGCCTCTTCACGCATTTGCCAGGCGAGAAAATGGAACGCCGCTGCGTCAAAGCCATTGAACAACTGGGCGTGACCAACCCGTGGCTGATGCCGATGGACGCGGGGTCCGATGAAAGCATGGATCAAGTGTTTGCGAAACTCGCCAGCGATTTCGGCAGCATCGATTTCATCGTGCACTCCATCGCCTTCGCAGACAAGGACTGGCTGAAGGAAGGCAAGTTCACCGCCACGCCGCGCACGGTGTTCACGCAGGCGCTGGACATTTCGGCGTACACGTACATGGCGATGGCGAACCGGGCCGCGCCGCTGATGACCAATCCCGCAGGCGGCGCGATGATCGCGATGAGTTACTACGGCGCGGAAAAGGCCGTGCCCGGCTACAACGTGATGGGCGTGGCGAAATCCGCGCTGGAATCGGCGACGCGCTATCTCGCCAGCGATCTGGGGCCCAAGAACATTCGCGTGAACACGATTTCCGGCGGGCCGCTGCGCACCATGAGCGCGATGGCGGTGGGCGGGTTCAGCGACATCCTGCAATGGATGGAGAAGCGCGCTCCGCTTCGACGCAACGTCACCGGCCAGAACGTCGGCGACGCGGCGGCGTTCCTGCTCAGCGAACACGCGGCGGGAATCACCGGGCAAGTGCTCTACGTCGACAGTGGCTTCAGCGCGATCGGCGGCTGACCTCGTTGAGGCCGCTGAACCAGCCGGCCACAACGGACCGAATCGGCCCGCAACACGCAACCTCGCACCTCACCCTACGGTCCGTCGATGACCGCCGTCGTATGAATCAATATGCGTGATCCATTTGCGATGAAAGGAGTTTGCGATGGCATTTGATGAAATCAAAGGGCAAGCCAAGCAGGTCAAGGGACACGTGCGCGAGGAAGTGGGCAAAATGACCGATGACACTTCCGAGCAGTTGAAGGGCAAGGGCGAACAGATCGCCGGCAAGATGCAGGAGAAATACGGCGAACTCAAAGAGAAGGGCCGCGAGTTCAAGGAGCGGCACGACAACGACAATCGCCCGTCACGCCCAAACCCCGATGACGCTGCTCTGTAGCGTCTGACGTCTCCGGTGCGGCCCGGCGAACTGAGCGCTCTCAACGAACGCGAAGAAATCATGCCGAGGCCGCACGGGGGGCGATTTCATTCGAGTGAGTGGTCCGAAACCGCTGTGTCGTTTGGGCTGCGCTCGCCATGACGCGTATCACATTTGCTCAAGGCGAGGGTCAAAAACCCACGCGCGCGGGGATTGCAAATCGGCCGGGGGAACCAGGGCATTGCGCGTCGCAGCGACGAGTTCCGCAAGCCCGTCACCGGTTTGGGCGCTCACGAGGATTGCATCCTTCCCTTCATGGGCCGGCCGCGCCAGATTTGCATCAGCGGTCATGAGATCGGTTTTGTTCACAACGCGAAGATCAGGCTGGCGCGGCAGATCGGGCCAGTCCACATCAGGCGCGGCCATGGCGATGAGCAGGTCCGCACGCGCGATCAATCGTCGTGCCAGATCGATCGCTGTCCGTTCAATTAAATCATCCGTCGCGCGAATTCCGGGTGTGTCGTGCCACTCCACGACCAGACCGGCGAGATCAATGCGGCCGGCGGTGTAATCGCGCGTCGTGCCGGGAAGATCAAACGCGATGGACATGGACCGGCCAAGCAGCGCGTTGCTCAGCGTGCTCTTGCCAACGTTCGGTCGTCCGGCCAAGACAACGACGGGTGGTTCGATGAGCCGGTTCAGGTGCTCGGAACGCTCGCGGTCCTGGGCGGAGAGTGTCTCGCCGGCATTGCGCAGCTCGCGCCAGCGGCGGGGTTGATCCAGAAGCAGTTC
>CAMPIL010000410.1 GCA_946886375.1 uncultured Phycisphaerales bacterium | reverse complement strand
GTTGCAGCCCCCTAGGGGGCGAATCGTCCGGCGGGAGAAATCCCAGCGCAGGGGCGGCATCGGCGGCGGGCGGATTCTGGGTCTGCACGGGCACGGGCTGTGCACAGGCAATCTGATTGAAGCCCGACAGCCAGCACATCGCTAACGCGAATGCAGACAACGACTTACGTCGCATCCTTCCACCTTTCATCCACACCGGCAGCCTTCAGCGGCCACCGGGCTCTCCATCGAGTCAGTCTACTGCTTCAGCGGCGTTCTGTCGCTGAGATTTCTGCCAACCCAGACGATGAATTTTTCGTCGCCTTGGCTGAACACCGCACGCTCGCCCCGTGCCGCGAGCAGCACCAGATCATCCAGCCGCTCTCCCACTGCAAGCCGCCGCGATTCGCGGGTCTGACTGTTGAGCAGCCAGACCTCAATTCCTGCGGTGCTTTGTGCCACGCCGGTGACGGCCCATTGTTCGTAGCCAGACACTTCAGGCAAGGGTGCGGCCGGCGTCTGTGCCACTTCCACAGCAGCCATCGGAACGCGGAAAGGATTGAAGCGAACCAGCGCCTCGGATCGTGCCGTCATCGCTGTCGGCGACGGCGGCCCGAGTTCAGTCTTGGGCGCTCGACCGGGCACAAACAGCGTCGTCAATCGCACCGTGACGGTGAATCGTTCGCCGTTGTCTCGCGGATCAAGCCCCAGATGATCGATTCGCTTGATCCACGGCTCGGCCTGAATGGAATCGATGAGCGTCAGCGCCTCGGTGAGCGTGCCTGTGCCTGAAACCCAGCCTTCCAACTCGCAGAAATCAATTTCATCGCGTAGCGGGCGGTTCACGCCGGTGAACAGCGCCTTGGCGGGCGAATCCTTGGCCTTGGCCGCACCGATGGTGCCGACCGCCGGATTCTTAAGTGCGGCGTGTTCGACCAGCCTGCTGAGGCGAGTACGCAAGCGGTGATCGACCGTTTCCAGATCGCCGCCGAGCGTTCGATCGGCGAATGCCCGCACTTCAGACAACACACGTGGATGGTCCTTCAGGTTTGTGCGATATTCCTGCAGTTTCGCGGATGCGGCGTTGATCTTGCTGATCGCCGCCTGCCGCGGCTCCAGGTACAACCGCTGCACCACCTTGGTGTATCCAAGCCAGACGCCCCCAACCACCGCCAGCAGCACCACGATGGTCTTGATGGTGCGAGTCATGGCGTTGCACCTGCGGGTTGGCCGCTGGAATTGTCACGGGTCGCAACGGCGTGCGTCTCATTGGCGTTGGATTGCGGCGGAGCGCCCGCCTTGGTGCGAAGCCGGTACGTAAACCCGACCGGCAACCGTTTGCCGCCCTTGGCATCCGCCCCCGGCGTTGCGGTGGCGTAGATAGAGTTCTGCACGAGAGCCGCACGATAGCCGTCGGCGGTCTCGCGGTCCTTCGCTTCGCCGTCGAGAACAATCGTCAACTGCTGGTCGGCTGACCAGCGGCCGGTTGATTTGTCGTACCGCACGCCGCCGAAGTCCATGTCGCCGCTCCACGAATCCAGCACGAGTCTGTCCGGCGATGGGGCGATCGATGTGAGATATCTCGCATGGTCCAGCCAATCCACACGCGAGGCTTCCCAGGTCTTCAGGTGCTGCAACTTGTACTGGTCACGCCAGTAGCGGGCCACATCGGGAAGTTGGGCACGTTGTGCGGCCGTGAGTTCCGTGGCCTGGCGTTCGAGATTGTTCAGCTGTCGCCGTGCCGTGGTCCACGCCGCAAGCAGGCCGACCACCGCGACGCCTGCGATCACCAGCCGCCGCTGCCTCTTCTTTGCCCCAACGTCTGGTGCACGCCTGGGTTTGGCGAAATCGATCATCGGTCGTCCCAGGGCAGGCTCCATCAGCAATCCCGCCAGCGGCCAGAGGCGATCCATTTCAAAATCGCCGGCCTCAATCAGCGGATGCTCACACAGCGCAGCCACCGGAACCCCGAGCATGTCGCCCAATGGGGCCGCGGCGTATTCGCTCACGCGATGATCGCCCATGATCAACGCATGTGCGATGTCGCGGGCGTCTGCACCCACGCGGTAACTCATCCAGGTTCGCCGCGTTTCCGTGACCACGGCGTCGGCAACGGCCAGACGATCGCAGGGCTGGGGAACTTCGGCAAAACGCGAGAAGCGGATCTCACCATCGCCGATCACGCAGAATTCAACCGCATCGCCAAGCACATCGATCGCCAGACGTGCAGTGGAGACAGGCGGCGATTCGCCGTCGGCACTACTCGTGCCCGATGCTACGGCTTGCGGCGACGCTGCAGGCATTGTTGACGCCACAACCGCCGCACCGAGCGAACGCAGCCCGATTCGCTCAACGTTCAAGCCCGCCGCCTTCGCCACGGTGCGTGCGAAATCGATCACTGCAACCGGTGCGGCCACGGCGAGCACCGTGGTGCTGACAACATCTCGCTGAATCGGGAGAAAATCAATCGCAGCGTCATCAGCATCAAACGGAAGTTCTCGCTGCACCGCCAGGCGAGTCATGTCGGGCAGTTCGGCGTCTTCGGCGGTGGGAAGCGTGAGCAGTTTCACGCCGACGTTTTCACGCCCCAACGCGATCGTTGCCTTGCCCTTTGGGAATCTCGCAGCCCGAAGCCGCTCTCGGATCCATCGACCCATAGCCTCCGGCTCAGTTGAGGGCAAATCAGCCGGAAAGTCCTCCACCAGCGCACGGCGAACCTTCAGGCTCCCACGCCTGCGACCCGGCGACACCAGCATTGCCTGCAGCCGCCGACGCCCGAAATCCACAACCATGGCGTACGAGCGTGTCACCTTCATCCTCCTGATGATCGCACCATCCTACACGGCCACACA
>CAMPIL010000409.1 GCA_946886375.1 uncultured Phycisphaerales bacterium | reverse complement strand
TCCGCCGCATGCGTCCCGCACCCGGGTCGCGGTCGCCGCCGGCGTTCGTGGCGGTTCGCGCCCGGGAAAGCGCTTCGCGTGTTCGGGCGGCGTTGAGCCGATCGGCCAGCCAGATGCGCAGCGGCTTGTCGCCCATGTAGCCGCGCAGCGAAGGCGCGAACATTGAGCAGGCTTCGCGATTGCGCCGCCGCAGGTCCGCAAACAATCGCCGCACGAGGATGGTCGATTCGATTTCATCCTGATGGCCGCGGCAGCGCCGGATCAGCGCGCGTTCGTATCGCTCTGCCAGATCAGCCCACGCCAATCCGACTTCATCCACGCACGCAATCGCGTGGATGAGATCATCAAGGCACGACACCGAACGAAGCATCGTGCGACGATTGGTCGATCGCGCCTGCCAGAGGTGCACGATGATGCGGTCGAAGGTGACGCGGTATCGCGCTGCGTTCTCTCCTGCCTGCGCGAAGTACGCGCGGCGAAGGCGCGCCATCGCTCCCCGCCGTGCGGTGATGATCGGTTGACGAGAGCGGCTGAATCCCATCCAAGGCATTGGCTGGCTCCCCTTGCTGTTCAATGTCGCGGCCGGACAATCTCTGCGGAGTGTAATCGGTCGGTGGCAACCTTCAAGCGGCAATCGCGCATTGGGCAAACCGCAGTAGGCGCGCATGCGTGCATTCACGCTCAACAACTTCACGGATGTTTGATGCGGTTCGATCACCGATTGACGAAGTTGCGATCGTATCGTCCAATTCAAGCGTCGTCGTGCAGATTTTGCGGCTGTGGTGTCAACGCGAGATGCGAATGTCGCCGAGCAATTCTCGATGCACATCGCGCAGCGCGGGAAACTCGCTTCGCCACTGACGCAGCGCATTGAGATCAAGATCGGCCGCGAGCACCGAAGGCTCATCGCCTGCCTCGGCGAGCACCTCGCCCTTGGGTGTGATGATCATCGAACCCCCAACGTATTGAAGGTGCGGATCGTTTCCCGTGCGATTGACTGCAACCACAAAAGCCTGATTCTCAATGGCGCGGGCGATGAGCAGCGTGCGCCAGTGGTGCTGGCGCGCTGCGGGCCAACTTGCGCCGATGGTGAACACCTCGGCTCCTGCATTCGCCGCCAGCCGCCAGAGTTCCGGAAACCTCAAGTCGTAGCAGATCATTGGACAAACGACTGCATCGCCGCTGCGAACCAGCGTGAGGTGATCGCCGCCGCTGTAGAATTGCGACTCCTTGCCGTAACTGAATGGATGAACTTTCTGGTATTCCCCCAGCACCGTTCCATCGGGTCCGATGATGGCGGCGCAGTTGCGGCCTTGCGGCGGCGCTCCATCGCCGCTTGCGTTCTCGCGCTGCGCAAAACCATGCTGCACAAAGAACCTGTTTCGCGCCGCGAATTCAGCCGCCCATTTGAGCGATGCGTCGTCCACAATTCTGTCCAGATTCATGCTGAAGCCGGTGTCGCCCAACTCCGGCAGCAGCACGAAAGCGCCCGGCGGCACGGCGGCCGCCTGCACGATCTTCTCCACGATGGCGTGATTGGCGGGCTTGTCTTCCCACACGATGTTGAACTGAATGGCGGCGAATCGCATCAGGGAAGTGTATTGTGTCTGCATGCGGCCGCGGTGGTTTGCCCTGGCGATTGGGCTTGTGTGCTACGCCATCCTCATGGGATGGTTGGGCTCATTTCTCTTCCTGCTGCTGCAAGCCGACTCCGTGGCCGAAATCTGGCTGACGGTGATCGAACCTGCCGAATGGGTCAACGCGCTGAACTCAACGGCATGGTGGGCCTGCTGCGGCATTCCGATCCTGCTGCTGATTGCCTCGCAAGCGGTGTTTGTGGTTCCAGTCATAACCTACCGCCCGCGCCGCAACGGCCGCGCGGCATCGCTCATGTCCAGCATGATCGCCGCGGCGTTCGTCGCTGCTGCGCTATGCCTCGGACTTGCCTGCGGAATGTACTCACTGGCTGGATTGATCTGGGGCGATGAGCGGGCGATTCTTGCCGACGAACCTGATGCGCTGCTGATGATTGCAGGCGGCTTGCTGCTTGCGAGTTGGGGGCTGTGGAGCGTCGTCCTGATCAGGTTTGCGGCGCGGCACGAACGTCATGGGGCGTGTCGTCGGCCTGCTGCTGGGCGGAACCATTGTGGAAGCAGCGCTCATCCTTCCCATCGACATCATGATTCGAAGGCGGACGCAGTGCTATTGCGAAACGGGCTCGTTCGTCGCGCTGTGCCTGAGCACTTGGGCGCTGTTGTGGCTGGCCGGCCCGGGCGCGATCATCGTGGTGTTTCGCAAACGCCACCGCGCCTGGTTTGAAACGCATTGCGACTACTGCGGTTATGAGAGAGGCCCCTCGCCTGGTGAGCGATGCCCGGAGTGCGGAATTGATTGGAGAGAACCGCAGCGCGCCAGGCCGCAGGCGACCCAGCGATGATTTCTGATCTCTGCAAAAAGGGCGACCGACGGGACTCGAACCCGCGACTCCCGGGACCACAACCCGGTGCTCTACCAACTGAGCTACGATCGCCATCGTTCCTATAGACGCCACAGTATAGCCTGCATTCTCTGGTCCAAGTGCCGCGGACACGACTGAGTCAACCCAAGCATGTGGCGGCGGGATTCCGGCTTTTGGAATCTTCAAGCGTGACGTACAATAGCCGTCCCGTTTTTTGCATGTGTAACTTGAAAGAGGACGCCAGATGCCGACCGCTTCCGCCACTCCGCCCGCCACCGCTTCCGCAGCCCTCGAGTTTGGTTCAGCCAAGGTTCACCGCAACCTGTCGGTGCCGATGCTGATCGAAATGTCCATCAAGCGCGGCGAGGGCGTGCTGGCCGCTAAT
>CAMPIL010000408.1 GCA_946886375.1 uncultured Phycisphaerales bacterium | reverse complement strand
CCGCCAGATTCAGGAGAAATCTCGCATCTTCCCGCCCCCGCCGCCCACGCCCTTCGCTCCGCCGTGGCGCATCCATTTCCGAGGCTATCGATCGGAAGACATTCTCACGACCACGGTGAAACTCGATGAAAAGGGCGAGGCAGTGTTCACCTTCACGCCGCAGGCCGTGGGCTTTTACCGCGTCTCGTGGTTCAGCAAGGATCAATCCGCACTGGGCGTCATGCCCATCACCGCCGAAACCACGGTGTGGGTGACCACCAGCGAAGTTTCGCGCCTGGGTTACCGCAGCGGCGGGGTTGAGATCATCGTGGACAAGGACACCTTCCGCGCCGGACAGTCCGCGCCGGTCATGATCAGCACCGCCACAAACGACCGCTACGTGCTGTTCTGCGTTGAAGGCAACGATTTGTACAGCAGCCAGATCGTTCACGTCACCGGCAACGTGAAGTTGATCCAGGTTCCCATCGATCACCGCCACGTTCCGAATTTCTTCCTCAGCGCGATCATGGCCCACAACGGCCAGTTGCACCATGATCAGAAGGAAGTCACCGTGCCGCCGGTTGAGCAATATCTCACGGTCAATGTCGAATCCGATCGCGAGCGTTACCAACCCGGCGAGGAGGGCCGCTTCACCATCACCACGAAAAACCACGATGGCAAGCCAGTGTCGGCGGAAGTCGCGCTGGCGGTGGTCGATGAATCGGTGACCTACATTCAGCAGGACTACGCAGGCGATCCGCGCGCGTTTTTCTTCAGCCGCAAGCAGAGTCAGCACGTGCAGACCGGCAGCACCTTCCAACACGCTTCATACATCAAACTAGTGAAGAGGAACAAGGATCAATTGATCGAAGAAGCGGCTCTGGTGCAAAGCGAGTTGGGCGGCGTCGATCGCCGAGCGGCATCGGACGAAGACGATGAATTCCGCAATCGAAGGCGCGACGGGATGCAGCAGTTCGCAAGAAGAGAGGCGGGGCAATACATGCTGGCCGACAGTGCGACGGCTGCACCGGCGAGTCCCCCCGCGCCCATGAAACTCGGCGCAGAACGTGTTCAAGCCGGTCAGTCTGACGCCGCCGGAGCCCTGATCATGGGCGCAGGCATGGGCGGCGGCGCACCTGGAGAACCCGCTGTCGTCGTGCGCAGCGATTTCCGCTCCACGCTGCTCTGGCAGCCGACCATCATCACCGATGAAACCGGCACCGCCCGCGTCACGCTCACCTACGGCGATTCGTTGACCACCTGGAAAGCCACTGCTCGCGCCGCCGGAACGGGTCAGCAATTCGGCATCGGCAATGCAAGCACGCGCACCAAGATGCCGCTCATCGCGAGACTGCAAGCCCCGCGATTCTTCCTCGTGGGCGATACGGTGACCGTATCGGGCGTCATCAACAACAACACCGACGAACCGCAGACCGTCACGCCTCAACTCGATGCGGAAGGCTTGACCGTCGTCGCCATGCTCAAGGATGGCGAGCCGACCAAGGGTGTCGGCGTGATCGAAATTGCAGCCCAAAGCGAAGCGCGCGTCGACTGGCGAATCGCAGTGGAAAGAGCCGGCGATGCGAAACTCACCCTGACCGCAAAATCAAGCAAGTACGCCGACGCCATGGAGAAAACCTATACCGTGTACGACCACGGCGTGGAGAAATTCCTGGCGAAATCAGGCAAGGTGCGCGGCAACGACATCACCGTCAAACTGAGCATTCCCGCTGAGCGCAACGTCGATTCAACAACGCTCATGGTCCAGCTGACGCCGAGCATGGCCGTGACGATGCTCGATGCGCTTCCGTATCTGATCGACTATCCGTATGGCTGCACCGAGCAGACCATGAGCCGCTTCCTGCCCGCCGCGATCACCGCCAAGACATTGCGCGACTTGGGCGTGAAGCCTGAAATTGCGATGTCGCGGGTGTTCGGCGGAATCGAACAGGAGCATGCCGCCAAAACTCATCCCAAGGGCAAGAAGGACCTCGCGCAACTCGATCAGATCACGCAAGCCAGCCTCGATCGTCTGTATGGTTTCCAGCACGAAGACGGCGGGTGGGGATGGTGGAAGGATGGCGACAGCGATCACTTCATGACCGCGTACGTGCTGTGGGGCTTGTGCCTGGCGCACGATGCGGGGCTTGATGTGAAACAGGATGTCATTGAGCAGGCCGCAAGTTTCCTTGACAAGGAAATCGTTGAACGCGAAACCGAGCCTGACATGCAGGCGTGGATGCTTCACGCGCTCGCGAGCCGCCATGCCACGATGAAACGGAGCGAAGTCGGCGAGCTCCAGGCCAAGGCGCTGGAGAACCTGTGGTCCAGCCGCGACAAACTCAACGCCTACACCCGGGCCCTGCTCGCGCTCAGCGCGCATGCCTTCGGCGATGACGCCAAGGCAAAAGTCCTGGTCGAAAACCTCGAAAATGGCGTCAAGCGCGATGAGCGGCCGGACGCGTCGGTCATCGTCAAAGGCGTACGGGGCTCCAACGATGCCGTCATGGGCACCGCGCACTGGGGCGAAGACGGCATCTACTGGCGATGGTCCGATGGTGGCGTCGAGAGCACTGCGTTCGCCCTGCGCGCGATGCTGGCAATTGATCCGAAGAACGCGCTGATCGAGCCCGTCACGAATTGGCTGGTGAAGAACCGCCGTGGCGCGCAGTGGAGCAGCACCCGCGACACAGCCATCACCGTGCTGGCGTTGAACGATTATCTCAAGACCAGCGGCGAGTTGTCCGCGGATTTGGAATATGAATTGTTTGTCAACGGCACATCCATCGCCAGCCGCAAACTGACTGCGGAAGAAGTGCTGGCCGCGCCAAGTCGTTTTGCGATCGACCTTCTCGTCGACCAGAGGGAACCCAACCT
>CAMPIL010000407.1 GCA_946886375.1 uncultured Phycisphaerales bacterium | reverse complement strand
GTCCGGCTGCGCGTCGAGCGATTCGAAAATGTCGAGTTCGAGCGCAACGCTGATTGCCGGCACCCTGTACATCGCCAACCATGAATCCCAGACGAGCGTGTCATCCACTACCGGCACTTGAAATGACATGTGACCCCCTTCGTATCGTGTTATCTGCTGAAAGTGCGGGGACTGTACCTGCGCAGGCGCCGGGCGTCCATTTTTCATGATATCGCGCACGATGCGCACGGCATCGAGCGGGCCTGCCGCCGCGCGCGGCGCTGCACAGAAGGTGCTTGCCACGATGCAGCACTGCACGAGGTGGCTTGCCCACGATGCAACACTGCACGAGGCGGGCTTGCCACGCCGTAGCGAGCAGCGCGAAGGCGGGAGTTTCCTGCGTTTTTTCACGGTTCGCGCTTGCCCGTCCCGGTCATCTGGCTTACCTTGTGCGCCGCTGGAAAATCCAGCCATTTCAACAAATCCGCTGTTTCCGGCAGCCCGCCGGGTCAGTCACAATCGGAACTTCACGATGGAATTTTTACTCTGGATCGAAGAGACCTCAATCGGTGTCCATGTCCGGGAAGATGCGTGGACCTTTGCGATCATGCTCTGCCTGCATTCGGTCGGCATGGCGGCGTCGCTGGGCGTAGTCATGATCACGACGCTGCGCGCCGTCGGCGCACTGAAAGCCATCCCGGTGCTTGCGCACGCGGGCCTGTTCCCCGCCGCGTGGACCGGCTTCATCATCAACCTGATTTCCGGCCTCGCGCTGTACGTTTCCCACGCGACTGAATACACCTTCCAGGTCGTCTTCATCCTGAAGCTCTCGCTGCTCGCGATCGGCGGCGTGTTCATGAAATTGATGATGAACAACTATCGCGCCGGCGGTCCGGAGGGCACAGGCAAATTGTTCGGCGGTCTGACGCTGGCCTGCTGGATCGGCGCAATCATCACCGGCCGCCTGATGGCCTATTCCTGAGTCGAGCCCGCGTTAGCCTGGTTGGATAGATGACTGGATGGATGGTTAGATGAATAAAGAGTTCGGAGAACAGATATGAGTGACGATACCCTGGCATGGTTCAGCGACACCTGGCTCGGTGTGTTCATGCGCGACACCTACTGGGCCTGGCCCTTCATGGAGAACTGGCATTTCTTCGGCCTCTCCGTGCTGTTCGGCGGCCTCGTCGCGATCGACCTGCGCGTGATCGGCTTCGCGCGCTTCGTGCCGATGAAGGCTGCGCTGACGCTGATTCCGTACGTGATGATCGGCTTCGCCATCAACCTGATCACCGGCATTTTCTTCTTCGCCGGCGATCCCTTCCGCTATTACTACAACATCGCGTTCCAGTGGAAGATGGCGCTGATCGTACTCGCCGGCATCAATGCGCTGTGGTTCTGGTTCGGCGAACACGCGAAGCTGAGCAGGCTCGCGGATGGCGAGCAGGCGGACTTCGGCGCGAAAGTGATCGCGGCTGCATCGCTCGCGATCTGGATCGCAGTGATCGTGCTCGGCCGCCTGATTCCGTACCTCGAGTAAGCTGCGTTCGAACGGATTGACGTAAACGGGCCCATGCGGCCCGTTGTCGTTTCCGATGCAGCGTTGCCGCCAGGCATGCGCCGCGTTATAAAGCCTGTCCATGATCACTCCGCAACTCGAATTCGTCTTCGCGGCCGCAGGCAAGCTCGCCGCTCCGCTGCAGATCGGCGCCACCTTCGAAGGCCAGCGCCGCATCATCCCGATTCTCGGCGGAAGTTTCGAAGGTCCCCGCATCAAGGGCACCTTCGTCGGCGCCGGCGCCGCCGACTGGCAGTACACGCGCGGCGACGGGGTCACGCAGGCTGAAGCCACGTATGCGCTCGAGACCGACGACGGTGTGATCATCCAGGTGCAGAACTACGGTCTGCGTCATGGCCCCGATGCCGTGATCGCGCGGCTTGCCGCCGGTGAAGACGTCGATCCGGCCGACTACTACTTCCGCACCAATCCGCGTTTCAAGGCGCCCGACGGCAAATACGCGTGGTTGAATAAAAGCATCTTCGTGGCCAGCGGCGCACGCTATGCGGACTCGATCAGGCTGTGGTTTTTCGAAGTACGCTGAGCGCCGCACAGTGCGCGCGCCCGACGATATCGAGCGCTGGCCTTCATAACTCTTCATACGCGCTTGCGTGCACATGATTTACACATTTGGCGTGCGTGTGTATGCTGTCACGCGCCGAACCGCTTGGTTTGGAGTTTGCGCGTGAATTGCTGCATGAATGGATACGTGTATCGATACATGAACCGGTACATGAATCGATACATGAATCGATACATGAATCGATACATGAATTGACAGTAGTCGCAGTAAGTCGCTTTACCGCAACGGAGGAGCAAGCAACAACAGAAGTACAAGCGAAGTACAACAGTGGAAGTACGAAGTAGTCGATATAGCAGTCGAATACCAAAAACCAAAAAGGGGACATACATGAGCAAATCCACAACACCATTCCGTTTAACCACTCTCGCCATCGCAATGGGTTCTGCACTGGGTAGCGGCCTGACTGTCGCCCAGGAGATCGAGGAAATCACGGTCACCGCCGAGTTCCGCGAAACCAACGTGCAGGAAACACCGATCGCAATCACTGCCGTCACTGCCGACATGCTCGACGCGCGCGCGCAAAGCAGCGTGTTCGAAATCGCCAACCAGGCCCCGAACGTTTCGCTGCGCCCCGGTGGCCAGGCCCGTTCCGGCATGATCGCTTACATCCGCGGCATCGGTCAGACCGACTTCATCGCCGCGCTCGAACCGGGGGTGGGTGTGTACGTGGACGACGTCTACTACTCGCAGCTGACCGGCTCGCTGCTCGACCTGCTCGATCTCGAACGCATCGAGGTGCTGCGC
>CAMPIL010000406.1 GCA_946886375.1 uncultured Phycisphaerales bacterium | reverse complement strand
CAACCAGACCAAGGAAAAATTGCTCAATCCCGAAGTGGAAGGTTTCGTCAGCGCCGCCATCACCGAGCAACTTGGCGCGTGGCTGGAAGAGCATCCTTCGGATGCAAAGAAAATCTGCCTGAAGGCTGTGCTCGCCGCCGAGGCGCGCGAAGCCGCACGCAAGGCTCGCGAGTTGATCAAGCGCAAGGGTGCGCTTGATTCCGGCGGGATGCCGCAGAAACTCGCCGATTGCGTCACCAACGATGTGGACCGCTCGGAACTGTTCATCGTCGAGGGTGATTCCGCAGGCGGCTCCGCCAAGGGCGGCCGCAATCACGAAACCCAGGCCATTCTGCCGCTGCGTGGAAAAATCCTCAACGTCGAACGCGCCCGAATCGACAAGGTGCTGGGCTTCGAGGAAATCCGCGTGCTCATTCAGGCGCTGCAGTGCGGCATCGGCGAAGACTTTGACATCTCCAAACTCCGCTACGGCCGCATCATCATCATGACCGACGCCGACGTGGACGGCTCGCACATTCGCACGCTTCTGCTGACGTTCTTCTTCCGCCAGATGCCTGAACTGATTCGCCAAGGCAAGGTGCATCTGGCCCAGCCGCCGCTGTTTGAAGTCAAGCGCAAGAAGGAAAGCAAGTACGTCTTGAATGAATCTGAAATGGCGGCAGTACTGACCGAGCAGGCCATGACCAGCGCGGTGCTGCTGGTGCGCGACGCCGCCGGGGCCGTCAAGGCTCGCATTCAGGGCGAACCGCTCCAGCGTCTTGTGCGCACGCTCACTCGGTTGCAGGACCTTGTGAAGGTGGCTGAGCGGCGCGGGGCCGCGTTCCGATCGCTGCTGGAGGCCCGCACCAATGATCCCACGGGCGATTGCAGGCTGCCCACGCATCGCCTGGTCTGGCCCGAAGGCGAAGCCCTGTTCTGGTCGGAAGATGATGCCGGCGAATACCTCAAGAAGCACGGCTTGATTCTCGATGACCTGGGCGTGGCCGACGCCGCGGGCGGCGCTCGCCGCAAGCTGGCCACGCTGCGCGAATTGCACGAGAACCGCGAAATCACCAAGATCATCGAGAAGCTCACTGCCGCAGGCATTGAGATCGAGGACTATTCACTCGTGCAGGAAGAATCCGTCACCGGCGAGAGACTTCCCACGCGGTTCGCATGGATCATTCGCGCCGATGACGGTTCGGAAGCCGCCGTGGATGTTCCCAACATTCCCGCCATCCTCACCGCACTGCACGAAGTCGGCCGGCGAGGCATTGAGATCAAGCGGTTCAAGGGTCTGGGCGAAATGAACCCGGAGCAGTTGTGGGACACCACCATGGACCCGGCGACCCGCACCCTGCTGCGCGTGACTTGGGACACCGCCTCAAACGCCGATGAACTTTTCGCCACGCTCATGGGCGAAAACGTCGAAGGCCGGCGAACGTACATCGAAGATCACGCCCTGGACGTGAAAAATCTGGACGTCTGATCAAGTCTGAATGTGTCGCGAGCGACCCGGCGGTCCCATTTTGATGGGACCGCTTTTCTTTGCCTCGCTCAATGCGCCGCGCCCCAGTTGTTGATCACGGTCAGCAGATCGTTCACGTTCACTGCCGAATCGTTGGTCAAATCCGCCTCGCACACAAAGGGCGGCAGCGGACACTGGCCCCAGTTCTGAACCACGAGCACCAGGTCGACCACGTTCACGATCCGGTCGCAGTTGGCATCACCATTCATTCGGTCCGACCCGTTTTCAATTCGACTGTACGAGGGTGTTCCACCGATCGATTCGCCAAAAATGATGGGCGGCGGGCCGCCGACTTGCATGACGGACACAAAGCCGTCACTGCCGAGAAACGTGGATCGAACTTCGACGCGATATGGAGGAGTCTGAAGCCATCGCGCCGACACGCCGGTGAAATGGGCCATAGTGTCAATTGCAGCCGCAATATTGCCCACCGACGTCCCGGACGAAAAGGAGAAGATTTGAGTGCCTCGAAAGCCCCCCACGATGATTGTGGTCGGGCCATCGCCGTTGGTTCCGACGGACGAAAGATAGACTGTTGCCGGCTGCGCACAGGTCGGTTCGCCAACGAAACAGCCGTAATCAATCCAGTGCGATATGGCGTGTCCGCCCACTGCCGAAGCGAAGACGATGGGATTCGCGCCGGAGAGTTGTTCGATTTCCAAATAGTTGCAGAAGATCCACTCGCCCGGCGTCGATCGCACGACAATCCGATTGGGATTCTCAGTCGCTATCGCGGCGTGCGCCCCCAGCGATCCACCCGCGGCATTGATCTGCGCAACGGCTGCTTGCAGCATCGTTCCCTGCGCAAACATGAAATAACCTGTGTGGCGCGAGCCGGTGATATAAAAGCCAGCGGATTCCGCAAACACGCCCGGCGAATCCGGATTCTCCGCAGCGATGTATGCGATGGCAGATTCATAACACTCCAGCGTCGTTGACGTTCCACGGAATTGCGCAAGCGCGGCATCAATCTGTCGCTCGGCGTCCCCAATCGCATCGGATTGCTCGCCGCGCCTCGGGAGAGTCAGCGACTGGGTGAGTTGCCGCAGAATTGATTCTGCGTCATGCACGCTTTGTGCACGGGCATGCGACGCCGGAAGCGAGGTGACAAGACAGATCGCCGTGGAAAGGCATTGCACACGGCGATTCAGGTTGTCGTGCGGCATGGTGGACCTCTGCCCGCGCGCCAAATCAGCAGGCAAGGCCATGTATCGGCCCCGCGCTTCACTCTTCGCGAGTTTTATGGTCTTGTGCTGGATCCCTCACCCCCGCCGCCTTGAATCCTGCTGCGCGCAGCAGGCAGGAATCGCAATGGCCGCACGGCTGGCCCGTTTTCGGATCGACGTGTGAGGTTAAAAAGCCAAAGTAATAAAC
>CAMPIL010000405.1 GCA_946886375.1 uncultured Phycisphaerales bacterium | reverse complement strand
GTATTGAACGTCACGGTCCGCCAGAATGCCGACAAATCCTTCAGGACATATTGGGCCACAAACCGCGACCTTCCCCCGCAAAGCCTGCATCGGTCATCATGCTGAATATGCATCGGTAACGACTGGTGTTCAGACAAAACTTCGTCTCCATTTTGTAGCCCATCTTTGCACTGTACGTAGCCAGAAGAGCGACTGGTTCGCACTTATCCACGATCAATCCACAAGACGCGTGTCGTTCCGACACGCTGCGGTAGACGCCTCAGTTCACCCGGAGTGTATTCTGATTGACCTTGGCAATCCATCGTGATGAGGATGCCTTCTCTCGCGGATGTCGCGCGATCTTGACCCGCCACACCAAGAAATCTTCGAACTAGCTTGAACTCTTCATGATCGCCTGCGTGTTGTGGTATCACCGCACATGGAAACTTGGGTTTTTGTCGTGAACTCGCACCACGGCTTGGTGTTATTCGGCGTGATGACAACAGTTCGGCAATTCCAGCGAGCGCGCCAGCGCGCTGGCGCACGCGCCGACCGTTTGGCGCACAGTCGCGGTCGACTGGCGCCCAGCATGTAGTACGATCTCGTGCTGAATAAGCACCTTCTCGATCATCGCTGACAAGTCCATCAGCGAATGAAATGGGCGAGGCTTCCCCGGCTTGATCCCATGCAGCGCGTTCGGTTCGATGCGAACAACGCCGCTCGCCCAAGCGTGTTTCGGCAAGACATGCCCGCTCTCGTCCGCGATGTCATTTGTCCAGAACCGCACTTTGATCTCGATCATCTTCTCGCCCTCCTTGGCTTGCTTCGACGCTGGTTTTGATCGCTTCTTCATGCGGCGCATGATACAATTCAGCGGGAAGGCGAAGCGTTATGCCCACCGCATTCACACAGAAAATGTACGACCTATGCGAGCTCGCCTCACGGCGCGTTCCTGGATACTACCCAAGCGACTTTCGCAAAGCACTTGATCACGCAGGCGACGACTTCGCACCCCGAGCGCGCGAGTTCCTGCGCACTGGGTTGCAGTCTGGAATTGAGAGGATTGCCAAGGGCGACGCGCTTGATATCTCGATGGAATGGTCAATCGCCTTTGACCTTTGGCCGGAGTTCAATGATGAAGATCGCCAACTGGCACATGCGCGGCTGGTGTTCCTTGCAAAGCTAAACAAACTTCAGCCGCCGCCACCATTGCCTAGGCGGCCTTGAGCAACCGCGTCTGCTTGAGCGTCGCCCCCCGGTTGGCGCGGCTTCGAGTTGACGCGCCTGGGCTCGCAGGGGTGACTTTCGGATGGTTCTATTCCTTCCAGAACGCGGTATAGACCACGCCATCGGTTCCGACTTGGTCTTCAGTGCGAATGCATCCCGCCTCCGCGGCCAGTTGCTTGACCACTCGGTTCTTGCCTTCCTGGTCGAGCGCCTGAAACCCCGGCACCTCTTCCTCGGTCCACTCCCGCCCCTTGGCGAGCCGGAACAGTTCGGCAAATCCCATTGAGCAGCGACTCTGCGTGCCGGTCGGCTCACCTGAAGCGCGCAACCTTGTGCGGATCAGCCGCGACTCGATGTCCTCGCGACTCTTTCCGCTGACGCGCACGCCATCTCGCTTCGCAATCGCTGAGTTGTCTCCCGTCTTCGACGTGAGCTTCTGCGCGGTGTTCGAGATGTAGTAGAACTCGTCATCGGCGCAGAGATTGTGGCCGAACTTCTCGCGGGGAAGCGTGGCCCATACCTCCTGCGGCGTGACGACAAAGCCGTGAGGCGTCTTCGCCTCTTCAATCGGCCAGTCATACCGATGCACCAGCCGCACGCCGTCGCCGATGGATTGAGCAGCCGAGCAACCGGCCGCGACGAGCATGCACAGCAGAAGAAGGAATCGTCTCATGCGCGAGGCCATTCTACTGTGATGCGGACCGGCGCGTGACCGCTCACGCCGCTTCGAGCAATCGCGCTGATTCGATCTTCATCGCCGACGGCGCGGCTTCGAGTTGCCTGCTCACGTCGTACTTGCCGCACGCTGATGGAGGCAGCAACAGGCCCGCGTTGATCTGCTCGATGTAGCGGTCGCGCAGTTCGCGGGCTGCGGCGATCAACTTGAGATCGATCTCACTCATATACGTCGCTTCGCTTGGCGATCGTGATGACGAACACCGTTGCGCCTTGGTCATTGACGCTGTACACGACGCGCAGATCGCCGACCCGGTATCGATACGCGCCGGTGAGTTTGCCCTTGAGCGGCTTGATGTTATTGCTTCCGGAAGGAAATGGGTCGTGCTCCAGCGCGGCGAAGCAGCGGGCGAGCTTGGTCGCGGCCGATTTGTCGCAACGCTTGTAGAAGCGCTCGGCCTCTCGCGACAAGACAACCTTATACATCGCTCCGCACCCGACGCCACGGTTTGACTCGGGGGGGGTTGGACTTGATGTCCTTCACGCCGCGCACGAACGACTTTTCAAAGCCCGGGATTGCGAGCAGTTCGCGCGTGGCGGCGTTGGTGTCGCGGCTGGCGATGAACGCGAGAAACTCCCGAACAATCTCGAGGTCCCTCGCCGACATTTCGTCGATCATCGATTTGGCTTGTCGTCTGAGTTGGGCCGTGCTCATAACAACATTCTAGCGTCACCCGCTGGATCACGCCGCTTCAGGCGCTGTCGGCTGTGGGGGGCGGCCAACCCGCTGCGCAGACTCGCCGATCGGTTGTCATCGGCTGCCGCCGCGCTGGTGTTGAACAAAACCTTGCTGCTGATGCGTGAATGCGCGCTTGCGGGGGCTGCCAACCTGCTGTCAGCCGCCGCATCCGGATTGGCCGCTGCCGCTATGCCGCTGGCACCCGCAGAAGGAGCCTAGGCTCTGTTTGACGGATGCGATGTTCGGCGCATGATCGGGTTGCGCCTTGTC
>CAMPIL010000404.1 GCA_946886375.1 uncultured Phycisphaerales bacterium | reverse complement strand
ACAGGGAATAGATTGCGCGCTCGCCTTTTTCAGCCTCGGCCTTTTTCAACAGACGCGGACTGGCCGGGTCGGCCAGGTGCGTGGCGGCGTCATCCAGCGGCGGATCGATCCGGCGCATCATCGTGATCACGCCATCGCCGTTGAGATCACGCGGGCCGTCTTCATCGGTCGTGCCATCGCGGTCGTCATCCATGGCGCGCAGCGTCCCTGCGTGACCGAAGTTCACCGCGCCTGCGTTGTGTTCCGCGCCGTCGGGATTGGCGCAGGGAATCACGTACACGGTGAAGTCGTTCAGCAGATCGGCGTGATCGGCGATCAGTCGCCTGGCCACGCGCAGCGCGGTCTCCGTGCCGACACGGTGTCGGCCGTCCAGCCCGGCGGTAATCAGCAGCGCGGGTTTCTTGTCAGCCTGATTCGGGTCGCCCGCCAGCGTAAGGACGTAAATGCCGCGGCCTTCGCGGCTGGAACCGATGACATCCACCTTGCACGAGCCGCCTGCAGAAGCCAATTCACGCATTGAGGTGGTCAACTTGGCGTAATCCATGTAGCCAGCCGGCGGCGCGGCGAAGCACAACGGCGCGG
Source organism: uncultured Phycisphaerales bacterium (assembly GCA_946886375.1). The sequence continues at coordinate 2,311 of CAMPIL010000404.1, read as the reverse complement.
CCGCAGCGGCCGGCAGAATCATGACGAGAGTCTTCAAAAGGATCGATCTGAAATGATGCATGTTCATCCTGTCGATATCCAAAGGCGGCCCATCAGCGTAACGTGCCGATGTACTACCGGCCAACCGCTGTTCGGCGGCATCGAAACGGAATTCCCAGGACCAACTGAACAATGCGCGATGACGCCAATCTCGAACCCGCCAGCCATTCGACGCCATTGCGGGAATGGGGCAAGATTTCCACTGAAGCGCGCGATGAGGAGCGCTTCCTGGAGGGGCCGCGCACCCGGCGGTTCGAATTTTTCCGCCTGATGCGAATCATGTCGGAATTTCTCAAGGGGTTCCGCACCCTGCACTTCGTCGGCCCGTGCGTCACCGTGTACGGTTCGGCACGATTCAAGGAGGATCACCAGTACTATCAACTCGCGCGCGAAATGGGCCGCGAACTGGCCAAGGCGGGGTTCACGGTGATGACCGGAGGCGGGCCAGGCATCATGGAAGCCGCCAACCGCGGCGCCAAGGACGCGGGCGGCCCTTCGCTGGGGTGCAACATCAAACTGCCGATGGAGCAGAAGCCCAACCCCTACGTCGACCGCTTCATCGAGTTCCGCTACTTCTTCGTGCGCAAGGTCATGCTCGTGAAATATTCATACGCCTTCGTCTGCATGCCCGGGGGTTTCGGCACGCTGGATGAACTGTTTGAAATCGCCACGTTGATCCAAACCGGAAAGGTGCGGAACTTTCCGCTGATCCTGATGGGCGAGGAATTCTGGGCGCCGCTGCTTGATTTCATGCGCGAGCGGCTGGTGAAAGTGGGCACGATCGATCAGACTGACCTGGACCGCATTCTCGTGACTGATTCGCCTCAGCGCGCCATGACGCACATCGCGCATGCGGCAGTTGAAGAGTTCGGCTTCACGTGGAAGCCTAGGGTCAAACCGAAATGGTATCTGGGCGAAGACAGCATTCTGTTCCGAAGGATCAATGTGGCGGCGATTGGCGAGTGGCTGAAGCAGCGGTTCTGAACCCAGCGCTCGCTGGTCGCGGTTCGGGATCATGCCGCGACCTACAATCCGCGCATGAAACTTCCGCAGATCGCCATCGTCGGACGGCCGAACGTCGGCAAGTCCAGCCTGCTCAATCGCCTGGCAGGCCGTCGGGTGTCGATCGTCGATCCCACGCCGGGCGTGACGCGCGACCGGGTTTCTGCCGTCGTGAAGGTCGAGCCGCCCACCGAAACGCCAAAGGGCACGCCGGCCAAGACGGTGGAACTCATCGACACCGGCGGCTTCGGCGTGTACACCGCCGAGGGCAAGCGCTTTGACGAAGTGGGCGCGGACCTATCCACGCTGACCGATGACATTGAAGCGCAAATCCAGGCCGCGATCGCCCAGGCCGACCTGGTGCTGCTGGTCACCGATGCACAATCAGGCGTGACATCGCTGGACCAGGCGATTGCTTCGCTGGTGCGCCGCTCCGGCCACGCCGGCAAAGTGATTCCCGTTGCCAACAAGGTTGATGATGAATCGTGGGTGGCCGATGCCGCCGACGTCGCCCGCCTTGGATTTGGCGAGCCGATGGGCGTGTCGGCGACCAATGGCTTTGGCTCGCGACAACTGTCGGAACTCGTGTACGAACGGCTGGGCGATCTTGGAAACATCGACGAGGCCGCGGCTCATCCGGAGATCAAGACCGCCATCGTCGGCAAGCGCAACAGCGGCAAGTCAACGCTCATCAACGCCTGGGCCGGGGAAGAGCGCGTCATCGTTTCGGAAATCGCAGGCACCACCCGCGATTCGATCGATGTGCGCCTTGATTTCGATGGCCGGAGCATTCTCGCCATCGACACCGCCGGGGCGCGCAAGCGCAAGAGCTTCGCCGACGACATCGAGTTCTACGCGCATTCGCGCATGATTGGAGCGATGCAGCGGGCCGACGTGGTGCTGCTGCTGATCGACGCCACGCAGGATGTGTCGCAGGTCGATCAGAAACTGTCCCAGGAGGTGCAGGAGCAGTTCAAGCCCGCGATCATTGTGGTGAACAAATGGGACATGGTTGATCCGAACGAACTCAAGCCCCAGGATTTCCTGGATTATCTCACGCAGCAGTTGCGCGGTTTGGAATACGCCCCCATCGTGTTCATCAGCGCGAAGGAAGGCGAAGGTCTGCGCGACCTTGCCGCCATGATTTTCAATCTGCACCAGCAGGCCAGCCATCGCGAAACCACCGGCCGTGGCACCCACCCGAATTTACTCTGGTACCAACAGTTTACCTTCATGGCAAGGCCACCATCGGGATGATTGGCTGCATGCG
>CAMPIL010000403.1 GCA_946886375.1 uncultured Phycisphaerales bacterium | reverse complement strand
CGCCCGGGGTGTGGTGCTGCTGGCGGGCCAGATGCGGGGCGTGCAGGTGGATGAATTGGCGGTGACGGAGGTCAAGCGGGCTGTGACCGGCAACGGACACGCAAGCAAGCAGCAGGTGCAACACGCGGTGATGGTGCAGTGCAATCTCAAGGAGCCGCCCAATCCGCCGGATGTGGCGGATGCGATTGCGATTGCGCTGTGCGCGGCGAGGCGGATTACAACGGGCGTCTAATTTGAGCGGATAGCCCAAGCGGCGACGGACAGCCACGTACAGCACACAGGCATCGACACACAGGTGCCGCCATTGGCGACTCCTGGAGCGCGGGAATGACAGTCGTTTCCGCCGTTCTTATCGGGCAGGTTCGGGAGCAACCTAACGCCGCCCGTTCATTTTCTTAGACTAACCCACAGAACCTCAAGACTGAGCCGTTGGGTCTCGACGCTCATCTGCCCGGCCTTGGGAGCGCACCGGGCAGTCTCGCAGTGGCGCCGCTGGGCCTTCGGACTGCGTTGTGCGGTCTCAAACCGCCGCCACACAGCCTCAAGACGCGACTGTTCAGTCGCAGGACCCAAAGGCGGAATCTGAGGACGCTTGGTGCGCGGTTGACGATTTCAAGCGCGCCGTGAGCCGTGCAGGCACCCAGCTCAAGGCCACGGCGTGGCGAATTCACGGCGGAGCGTGCAATCGTCCGGCCGCGATATGCATGACGGATGAAGCTTGGCGTAAACGGCGCGAATCAGTGCGCGTACCGCACGGCTCAACGTTTCGAATCAGCGACAGCGGCTTTAAAACGAAAGCGTCGGCGCTTGAAACATTGAAGGAACGATTGAGAGTGCAGAAATCAGAACGCCCAATGGCAGATTTCGCTCGCCATAAGCGCATTGCACGCAGGGCACTGCGTCAGCGCGTTCCTTCACGGGTTGTAGAAACCCTTTCGACATGCAAAAGCGCGAATGTGCATGATCCGCTTCTTCACAATGTACCCATCTACATCCAATCAGTGCATCAGACTTCTCGCTGATGCAGACATTTCGTCAATTGCCGGACCACCGGCGCAGCACGAGAGTCACCTTGGTTCCCATCGGCGGCACGGCCGGTGTGTTCACTTCCCATTCGGGAGCCTGCACGTCTTCCTGATCCGCAAGGACGCGGGAGAAGCCGATTGTTTCATCGCCGAATGTGACCAGCCCGATGATCGAGCCGGTCATGTCGGCGACGTAATGCTCGCCGGGCGGCATGCCGGGCGTGTTGCGCGCGATGGAAGAACCACCGAAGACCCACGGCAACTCGGGAAACTTTTCATACACAGGTTCGCGATCAGACTCACCATGCGGTGGCACCACGCCTCGGATCCATTCGCGAATTGGCGTCTGGACTTCTTCGCCGTCGGGCTTGGTGTATCGAACGCGGACATCGATCGCGTCGCCGGTCGGATCGATCGTGCCGAGCGTCTGGTTTTCGTAGGTCCATCGTCCGGGCAAGCCGGGCTCGAATCCGGCCAGGAGCAACGCGGCGTGAATCTGGCTCGGTTTGGCGGCGACGACCAGCAGCGATTCATGCTCGCGCGTGCCGGGCGAGCAGGCGACTTGTTCGAGGTAGCCTTCATCAAGGCAGGCTTCCGCCGCAACTTCCACGAACGATCCTGCGGGATCAAGATGTACTGTTATCCCCTCAAATGGACGAACGATCTTGGGCGGCGCGGGGACGGCCGGCTGCGTGGCGGGCGGCGGGCTTGCCGATTGCGGCACAGCCGGCGTCGCGGCAATCGTTTGCGGCGGCTGCGATCGATTTGCGCAGGCGCTGTGCACCAAGGTCAGAATCAAGACTGCTAACGCGCGACAGGTCATATCTTTCATACTCCTGCGTCGAAGCGCGGTTCGCAAACCCTGCAGTGCATCGCGTGTGCGGCGCATGAAAAAGGCCCGGTAGGAGCAAGCTCCGTACCGAGCCCTTCCGGGGGCAATTGAGCCGCCACAGGACTGGCGGACTGTAGCAACTATACCATGACCTCAAGCCGATGCAAGATTCGCTCACCTATTTTGCTCAACAGCCAGATGATCGTGGTTAGCATTTGCGGTTGACCGCTCACCGCCCGCTCCCGGAAATGCCCGCTGACGCTTTTTCTCCCATGTACGACCTTTCCCGTACGGTCAGATTCTGCGTCAATTTGGCCCCACAGAACGGGGACGGAGGTCATCGCATCCACAACTCTTTTGGCGGCTGGCCCAGCATGTCCGGTTTCGGGGCGTATTACGAACTCGATGTACGTTGCCGGGGCGGCGCCGATCCGGTGACTGGTTATCTGATGAACATTTCCGAGATCGACAAGGTGGTGCGTCAGCACGCGATTCCGTTGTTTGAAGAGACCATTCGCCACCGGCCGCAGACCGCCCCAGGCATGCTGCTGTCGCAACTGGTCCGAATCCTTCAGCAGTCGCTGAACGACACTGTGCGATCGGTTCGCCTGCGATTGACGCCCTACTATTCGGTCGCCATGCGTACCCGATCGCCTGATGAGGTTGAGATTCGACAGCAGTTTGAGTTCTCTGCGTCGCATCGGCTGCACGTTGCCTCCATGACCGACCAGCGCAACCGCGAGGTGTTCGGCAAGTGCAACAATCCCAACAGCCACGGTCACAACTACCGCATTGAAGTGGCGGTCGCCGTGCCGCTGGAGTCGATCGGCGTGCCCTCGAAACCGGTGATGTCGCTGCCGGAACTGGAAGCGATCGTGGATGGCACGATCATTCATCGCTTCGATCACAAGCACCTGAACCTGGACACTAATGAGTTTGCGATGCTGAATCCGTCGGTGGAGAACATCGCCAAGGTGTGCCACGACTTGCTTCGCGATCCGATTGCCAAGGCGGGCGGAACGCTGGCGCACGTGACGGTCTGGGAAAC
>CAMPIL010000402.1 GCA_946886375.1 uncultured Phycisphaerales bacterium | reverse complement strand
TTCGAGCGGAGGGTCCTCTCCACGTACGCGTTCGTGCGCGAGATCCTCTCGATGGCGGCCGAGCGCGCACCGGAGATCCGCGCGATGGAGCGCGGCGCCGACTCGAGCATCGTGGCGTGGGGGATGGATCCGCGGAATGCACCGGCTATACCGCTCCGCTCGCGGCTCACGACCCACCCGCTGGAGGCGGAGGTGGTGTACGAGGATCTGGTGCGGACCGGCGACCGGCCTGTGGCCGACCTGGTCACGCCGTTTCGGCTCAAAAACCCCTTGGCGTAATACCACTTGCGCGTGCTTCGCGAGGCGGGGCTTGTGCGGCAGCGACGTCAGGGCTTGCAGCGCGTCTACGCGCTGCAGAAGCGCGGTCTGCAAGAGGCGAGCGCCTGGCTGAAGCGGTTTGATGGCGCATAAGTGCGCGCGAATCGCTGAAGCGTTCGGTGTTCAGCGATCACTGCTCAACCTGCCACGGCCGAGGCGGCGCGTCGTCGCGGCGCGTGCGAACCCGGATCGTCTGCTCGAATTCGCCTTCCCAGAATTTCTTCGCCGCGCCCGCGCGCATGGCGAGCGCCCTGTCACTTTGGACGCGCAGCGTCCAGCGATCATCTTCCGGCTGCAATTGGCGCAATAGTTCAACGTTCTCGTAATCGACCTCAAAGCCGTAGCCGCGTTTTTCCATGTTGTTGTTGCCGCCCAGCGCAGGAGCGGCGCCTGCGATCCACCACAGGTGCAGCCGCCGGGCCACTTCGCCTTGAAACACCAGTTCCGCACGCACGCCGATGGCGGTGTCATTAAACGCTGTGCTGAACGTGGCGGGCGTGGAGATGTTGAACCGCACGGGCGAGCGGCCGTCGGCCCATTTCACTACGCCGCCGCCAAACGCCTGCATCACCCCCTGCGTCATTGCCGCCTCGGCCGTCGGCTGCGCGACTTGATCGATTGATCCTTCGGCGCGGGTGTTGATCGTGAGGGTCTGCGTGAGGACGGGTTCCCACGGCGTATCGTGCGGCTGATCCGGTTCCCAATCGATCTGGCCCGCAGGCGTCCGCGGAAGTCGCCGGCGTTCGATCGACACGTCCACCGTTATCTGCCGCACTGTCTCGCTCAGCGGCGGCAATTCCATGATGAACGGCGAGCGCAGCAGCCGGCCGTCCGATGCGCGTCGAACCACCACGGGTTTCACGCCGTCGATGCGAGGGGCGATCCGCAGCCGGCACTCGGTTCCCCAAGGCCACCAGTCGCGCGCCTGCACGCCAAGGCTCACCGGCATGCCCACGGGCCACGTGTCGCGCGTCGAGAGATCGATGCGCGGCGGAATGTCCTGGAGTTTCTGCTCCAGCGACGATTGATCGACAAGCGTGTGGCGCATGCTAATGATGAAGTCACCATACTTGGCGATCCATTCATCGGTGACCGGCTGAGCCTTCCAATCGCCTGAGGCGCATCGGTCCAGAAAGTCGGCCACCTGGTCGGTTGAAAGTTGGCCGAGTCTCAATCGAGTGATCAGCGCGGCATACGTGGAGCTCTGCGGGCTTTCAGTCAGCGGCAGCGTCCAGATCAGAACGCGCGAAGGCACCATCGCCAGCAGACTGCGCTGCGTCATGCGCCCGCTGAGAAACAGGGCGATCGCCACGCTGGCCAGGATGACTCCCGCCGCCAGGCCATAGCGCCGCCGCGTTCTGTAGAACTGCATTTCGTTAGATGCGACGAAGCCGCATTCGCCGCAGGTCATTCCCGGCGTGTACGCCATGTCATACCAGCAACGCGGACAGCGGCGGCGATTGCGCGAGCGGTCGGCGAACAGCGCCCACCACGCCATGTACACCAGCGAGGCAAACACCACGAGCACCGCCAGCGCGGCCAGCACAAAAACCCAATCTCCCAGGATCGACATGAGGCGCAAAAGTGTAGCCCGCACGCCAACACGCTGGTTCAATCGATCCTGAGAGCCAATTCAGGGATGGCGCGGGGCGGCAACAGACTCTTCGCCGATTGCCTGCAGGGCCTGCAATGCCGCGGCATGGTGGCGATGGTTAGGCGCCAGCCGCAGGGCCTCCCTGAGATGCTCCGCCGCGTGCGACATATCGCCCATGCGGTGGCACGCCAGGCCCAGCGCATAGTGTGCGTCGGCGTTGCGAGGTTCGATTCTGACCAAGTGCTCAAATTGCTCGATCGCCTGCTCATCTCGATGTTGGTCGAGCAGAAAATTGGCCAGCAGATATCGCGGCTTGGCTTCGTCGGGAGCAATATCTACCGCGGCACGCAGATGCGCTTCGGCTTCGGCAACCTCGCCCGCGCGGAACAGCGCCAATCCCAGATTCATGTGCGCATCGGCGAACTGTGGGAAATATTCCACGGCAAGGCGCAGATGACCGATCGCGTCGTCCATCTTTCCCTGCCGCGCCAACGCCGCGCCCAGCCCGTTGTGTGCGGCGGCGAAATTGGGCTCGGTCTTGATGGCGGCGCGGAAGTGTTCAATGGCGCGATCCGTTTCGCCACGCTTGGCGTACTCGATTCCCAGCGAGAGGTGCGCTTCGACGAGATCAGGCTTGATGTCCAGCGCACGTTCATATGAGGCGATGGCCTTGTCTCCTTCGCCGCGCTGCAGCCACAGCGCGCCCATGTTGCCATGCGCTGCGAATGATTCAGGATTTTTCGCAATGGTGTCGGCCCACAGCGTTTCCAGGTCCTTGTAAATCCCGGCCTGCCGCCACGTCAGTGTGGCCAGCGTCGCAAGGATCACGGGCCAGATGACTGCATTGAATGCACTGGACTGGGCGCCCGCACGTTGAAGTATTGCCGCAAGCGCCGCCACTACGAGCACGATCAGCCCGATGCTCGCGTGGTATTGAAAGTGGTCTGCGACCAGCGAATACCGAAACGGAAAGACATTGAAAAACCCCAGCGCCGGC
>CAMPIL010000401.1 GCA_946886375.1 uncultured Phycisphaerales bacterium | reverse complement strand
CGCTCCATCAGTCCTTCATGGAGCTCCATCAGCGGTCCATTTAGCTTCATCATGCGTCCCTTTAGCTTCATCAATCAAGGATGGAGCTCCGGGAGACTTTCATGGAGCTCCATCAGGCTTTCATGAAGCTCCATCAATGTTCCATGGAGCACAGGCAACGCTCTTCGAAGCTAAATCAATGTTCCCCCGCCGGCACTCCGGGAAGATAACCGCGTTTTTGGGCGAATAACGCCCCCGCCGCTTCACGAACTGCTTTCTTCAACGCTTCAAGGTCCGGATAAAGTTTGGAGAACTTCTTCAGGTCCGCTGGCTTGGGAAGCTGCATCGAAGCGTAGATGAAAAACTTCTCGCCGATCTTTTTGGTCGGATTGGGCCGGTATTCGATAGTCTTAATCCCTTGCAGGATTTCCTCGGCGTAGGGTTGGCGGATGGATAGGGCATGCATGGGCGAAGTCGAGCAAAATAAGATCGAAGTGCGCCTGAAGATCGTTGTAAAACGGTTGTCTCTCCCATGTAGCAACTTGTCGCCGGTACTTTGGGTTGGCGTGTGCGAAGACCCCATACAGGAAGGTCTCGAAGATTTCGCGTCGTGTCCCTGCGCCAGAACCGGCGGGGAAACCGACCGATGGCGCCCCGTCGAGGAAGGCGTTGATGTGTGCCCTGGACTTGGCGAAGTTTTCCTTTGCCTTTGCGTCAATCGCAAGCCCCGAAACTCGCGGCTCCATGTGGTATAACGACGTGGGTTCATTGTTCTGGCAGAACAATCGGACGGTAAGCAGGAACGCCTTGACAGCCTCGCGATCCGGTCCTGTGCGCGCCGCGACCAGGCCACCCGCATTCGACCAAGCAAAGCTTGTCGATACGCCGTCGTTCTTCGCTTGATGCAGAAAGTTCGAGGTCAGCAGGTCATCAACCGACTCGACGAAAATCTCAAGCACTTCACGATCACTGAATGGGGGCTGAGCAGCCTTCTTCGTCATGCCAATCAGCGTACCGCACGAATCCCGACTGAACAACGCGCGGGCCGCAACCGGTCTGGTTTATGATCCTCTCCCGCGTACAATTCGCTTTGGAGGCCCCCCACGATGACTACTGCTCATACCCCCCACACTCCCTCGATCAAGACCTCCGGCGCAGCCGCCGGGGGGTCCAAGACCGATCCCCTGCAACTGATCGATGTCGATCACGTTCGCTTCTACTGCGGCAACGCCAAGCAGGCGGCCCATTTTTATGCATCGACATTCGGCTTTCAGGTGACGCAGGTCGCTGACCTCACCACTGGTTCGCGCGATGCGGCTCACTATCTGCTCACTCAGGGCAACATTCGATTCGTGCTGACCACGGGCCTGAGCAAGGATCATCCGGCCAGCCGGCACGTGATGACCTATGGCGACGGCGTGAAGGATGTCGCGTTCAACGAGTTCGACGCCGCCGCCGCGTATGAACGGGCGATCAAGAACGGCGGCGCATCGGCCTACGAACCACTCGAACTGAAGGATGAACATGGCACGGTCGTGATGGCGGGCGTCAAGACCTTCGGCGAGGTGCAGCACAGTTTTATCTCCCGCCAGGGAAAGTACGAACTGCCCACGGTGAAAAAGGGCGGACTGTTCATGCCCAGGTTCCGCCAGACCGACTACGTGCTCAACGAACACAACACGCAGCATCCGTGCGGCTTGAAGTTCGTCGATCACCTCGTGGGCAACGTCGAAATGGGCGCGATGAACAAGTGGGTGGCGTGGTACGAGAACGTGCTGGAATTCAAGATGTTCAAGCACTTCGATGACAAGGACATCTCCACCGAATACTCCGCGCTCATGAGCAAGGTGATGGCCAGCGGCAATCACCTCATCAAGATTCCCATCAACGAGCCTGCGGAAGGCAAGAAGAAATCGCAGGTGCAGGAGTACCTGGACTTCACGGAGAACGTGCCGGGCGTGCAGCACCTGGCCTTGCGCACCGATGATGAACTGCACTCGATTGCCGAACTTCGGCGGCGCGGCGTCGATTTCCTGGCCATTCCCAACGCCTACTACGACCAGGTCTGGCAGCGCATCGAAAGCACGCTGAAGGCGCACGGCCACGCCGGCGTGAAAGAAGATCATCAGCGCGTCAGGGAACTTGGCATCCTTGTGGATGCGGATGATGAAGGCTACCTGCTGCAACTGTTCACCAAGCCGCTGCAGGATCGGCCGACGCTGTTCTTCGAGATCATCTGCCGGCGCGGTTCGCAGAGCTTTGGGAAGGGCAACTTCAAGGCCCTGTTTCAGGCGCTGGAGTTGGAGCAGGAACGGCGCGGCAATCTTTGATCTCGCGATAACCGCTCAACGCAATCTGTTGCTCAGCGGCGCGGCACGACCTGAGGAGCGGTTGGGGGCGCGGCGGCCGAACTCGCAACGGCGTTGCCCTGCGTAGCTGTCGCCGCGGGCTCGACCTGCATGCGCGACAGGGCGAGCAGCTCGCTGGCCATTCCCTCCCTGAGCATGTGCTCAAGTTCAACTGAGGGCAGGTCAGGATTGGGCGGATTCAGCATCGCCACCAAGTTTCGCACAATCTGAATGGGTGTCACAGCCAGTCCCGCCGGAAAACCCCACCAACCGAGAACTGTGCAAAACGCGATGCTGCCAACCTGATGTTTGACGCCGCATGAGCGACAGCAGACTCGCGATGATGAAGACCATGACGTCAAGATCAGCATCGACCAGACGCGATGCGCGGTGTGCACGTCAACGGGGCCGGAGCCGCCGCACAGCGGGCATGGCCCGGCGTGCAAGTCGAGCAGATGTTGGTGAACAACGTCGTCGGACAGCAACTTGCACATTCCGATGATGCCACAATTGGAACGGCATTTGTCGCTGCAGAATCGATAGCCGCCGTCCCGAACGCCGCCCCAGAGAATCCTGGCGCCGCAT
>CAMPIL010000400.1 GCA_946886375.1 uncultured Phycisphaerales bacterium | reverse complement strand
CCGCTGCCAAGGCCGCCGGCAAGCCGTGCATCGTGGCCACGCAAATGCTCGAATCGATGATCCACGCCCCCGCGCCCACGCGGGCAGAGGCCAGCGATGTCGCGGGCGCGATTCTCGATGGAACCGACGCGGTCATGCTGTCAGGTGAAACCGCGATTGGCGAGTACCCAGTGCTCGCGGTGGAATACATGCGCCGGATCGCGCTGAGCACCGAGGACTACGTGCGCAGCCTGCCGCCGCAGTCCTCCGCGCCGCGCAAATTGATCGAATCTCGTTATCGAACAGCAGCGCTGGCGCATGGTGCGTGGCAGATCGCACAGGACATCAAGGCTCAGTTCATCGTGGTCTGGTCGCAGCAAGGCGGGGGGGCCCGGTATCTCAGCCAGAACGAATTCAACATCCCGATCATCGCCTGCACCAGCGATGATCGCGCAGCACGGCAGATGCAGGTGCTGCGCGGCGTGACGCCCGTGCGCATGCCTGTGCCCAACGGCCTGGCCCACTTCACCCAGGTCGTGGACAACTACCTCCTTGAGACAGGCTGGGCCAGACCAGGCGATGCATGCATCCTCATCGCGGGCGCTCCCATTGGAACCCAGGGCGTCACCAACAGTCTGGCGATTCACAACATCGGCGATCAGAGCACGGGATTTTCGCCGTCGTAAGTTTCGCTGAAAAAATTTTGTTGCGAACACCGCATGATGGTCCGGCGCGTACGCGCCGGGTCACACCGCAACGCATTCGCAAGCGGCGCTCAAGTGCGCCGCCTCGCCCTTGCCGGCTACGATATCGCACATGCGAGCGGCCATCATTTCCATTGGCGATGAACTGACGCTTGGGCAGAACATCGACACCAATTCGCCTTGGATCGCGGCGAGACTGGCGGAGCGATCGATCCTCACCATTGCGCACCACACCGTCGCTGACGATCGCGCTGCGATTGCCAACACCATCCGCGAACTGGCAGTCCGTCACGATCTGCTCATCATCACCGGCGGGCTGGGGCCCACGGATGATGATCTCACGCGTGAAGCGTTGGGCGACGTATTAACGCCCGGCCGCGAGATGGTCACGGATGAGGCTGCGTTGAAGCAGATCATCAGCCGCTTCCGCAACAGCGGGCGCGAAATGCCCGCGATGAACCGCAAACAAGCCCAGCGGCCGGCGACCATGCGCCTGTTGCCCAACGCCAACGGCACCGCTCCGGGGCTTGTCGGCGAAATGGGTTCCTGCACAGTGCTTTCGCTGCCCGGACCGCCGCGCGAAATGCAGCCGATGTTTCTGCAATGGCTGTCCACCATCGCGACAGAGGAAGATCAGGTGATCCTCAGCGGCTCCGTGCATGAGATCGGCATGGGAGAATCCGATGCGGCGCAGCGATTGGGATCGTTGATGGATCGAGCACGCAACCCGCTGGTGGGAATTACGGTGAGCGATGCCATCGTCTCCGCGCGCATTCGAGCGAGCGGACCTGCAAACGAAGCGACACAGAAACTTCGCGACACGATGGATGAGATCGAGCGGCTTTGGCATCCCTACACGTTTGGGCGGAATGGCGTTTCGCTTGCGGAATCGGCGGGTTCATTGCTGCGGCAGGCACAGCGCACGCTGGCCACGGCCGAGTCGTGCACCGGCGGTTGGCTCGGCAAGTTGATCGTGGATGTGCCCGGCTCCAGCGATTATTACCGAGGCGGGTGGATCACATATTCCAATGCCATGAAGCAGTCGCAATTGGGCGTGCCGGCAAGCCTGCTCGAAGCGCACGGCGCGGTTTCTGAGCCGGTGGCCCGCGCGATGGCAGAAGAAGCGCTCCGCATCAGCGGCGCGGATGAGGCGCTGTCCATCACCGGAATCGCGGGACCTGCGCGCAACGATGCGCCAAGTGAAAAACCAGTCGGCACAGTGTTCATCGGCCTGACGCGGAAGACACAGACTGCCACGCACACCATCGTGCGGCATTTTCAATTTCCCGGCGATCGATTCACAGTGCGCGATCGCTCAGCAAAGGCGGCGTTGCAGATGCTGCGCTTTGCGCTGATGAATCAACCGGACAACCTGCCAATGTTGTGGGAGTCGCGCAGAGCATTCCCAAATGCCTCCGTCGCTTTGGAGGAGGCGCAACATTGATGAGCGATGATCGAAAGGACGTGACGGAAATCGCCTGCCTCGCGCTGGGGTCCAATCTCGGAGATCGTGATGCGATCATGCGGTCCGCGATCGCCGCGTTGCGATCAACGCCGGGCATTGAAGTTCTCGCGGTGAGTCCGATCATTGAAACCGAACCGCTGGGGCTTGCGGGACAAGGTCGCTATCTCAACGCCGCTGTGAAGTTGAAAACGAGCATTTCGGCCCGGCGCCTGCTTGATGCGTGCATGTCGATTGAGCGTCAACATGGCCGCGACCGGTCGAAGGCGGAAAAGTGGGGACCGCGCACATTAGACATTGACCTGTTGTTGTACGGCTCGCGCATCATTGACGAGCCCGGCCTACGCGTGCCTCATCCGCACATGGCTGAGCGGATGTTCGTGCTGGAACCTCTCTCAAAAATCGCCGGCGAAATTGTGCATCCGATATTCAACACGCAGGTGAACGCGCTTCTTTCGCGTCGGCAAACGACTCAAACTGCGGAATAGCCCGGAGTCTGGCCGTGTTTCTATGGATGACCTGCCCGGCTATGATCGTCGGTTCTGCACGTTGCTAGTCGATTCGATTGACACCGCCCAGGTCATCCTGGGAATTACCGACACCCCTGGAAGCACCTGGAGCACACATGAAGTACAGACTTGCAGCCGCACTCTTGCTCGCCTTACCGTCCGCCGCGCTCGCGCAGGAGGAAACCCCCGCCATCGCGATTGAGGAGCCACCGGCGGCAACCGTGCCCGCATGCTTTCCCAAGCGCACGGGATCGATCTCATCG
>CAMPIL010000399.1 GCA_946886375.1 uncultured Phycisphaerales bacterium | reverse complement strand
GTGCAGCGGCAATTCATCGGGTGCATACTCGGCTTGGCGCGGCGCAGGCTGCAACTCGGCGCGCAGTGCGGCCACCTTGCGCAGCACTGCGTTCACCAGCCCACCAGCCTTGGGCCGCACACGCTGCTTGGCCCACTCGACGGTTTCGTTGATTACCGCATGATCGGGCAGTCGCTCCAGCAGGAGCAATTGGGCTGCGCCAACCAAAAGGGCTGCCTGCAGTTTCGTCTCGATCTGGACCCACGGTCTGTCCAAGCGGCCTTCAACGACAGCCACAAGCGTCAACCAGCGGCGGACCACGGCGTGATCGATAGCCGACGCCAAGGCCGCATCGCGCGCGTCCAGATCGCCGGTCTCCAAGGGTGTGATCAGCAGATCGGGGTAGCGGCGGGCCTGCTCGGCGATCCGGGCCGTCACGATTTCACGCGCATTCATCGCTGCAACTGTAGCGGCTGGGCCCAATCTTCAACAATCAACCGGCCAACTGATCGCAGGGACCGCATGCACGCCGATCGCCCGGCCGCAGCGGAACGCGAGTTTCACAAAGCGGGATGGCCCCGGTAATCGGCTACGGCATTGGGGCCGGCTGCGTTGCGGGCGGCGTGTCCGACCGCTCTTGAGGTTGAGTGGCAGGAGGAGGTGGTGGTGGCGGGGGCGCAACTACGGGCGAAACTTCTACCGGAGCCATCGTCTGCTCGATGCCCAGTTTCACATCAATGCGCGCCATCGCCAGTCGCGCGACCGCCTGGTCGCCCATCATTCCGATGCGAATTTCAAACTTCGTGACGACAGGCGACTTGGCCGAGATGGTCACTCGAAACTCCGGCCCATCCGGCGCTTTCGCCATGATGTAGCGGTCCGTCGCGCCGCGACGATGCACTTTCACACTGACCTGGAGTTCCTCAAATGTGGCGAGGGTGGCTTCCTCGGCACTTTCAAGCGAAACCATCCGTGCGGCCTTGAGCTCACCGTTGATGAACGCCTCGGCCTGCCCCTGCGCCAGCCCGAATCCTGCAGTCACGCCTGCCGCTGCAATGACAGCAGTGGATGCGCACCCGCCGCCGCACAGCAGACACATCAACACGAACAGCAGTCCCAGCCGCGAACGCCAATACATGAGCCTGATAATACGCAAGTCAGCCAGGCTCGGCTGAAAAACGTCCTCTGCATCAATGAGATCACGTTCAGAAAGTCACACGTGGTGATCAGCCCGTGTAGCAGGTACACTGCGGCCTTGCGTGGCGGGTGTCGGCGCTACCGGCGCAGACAGATCATCAGTTGGCGAATAGGAGGCACGTCATGTCGTTGCAGTTGGGTGATGTCGTTCCTGATTTCACGCAGGAATCCACCGAGGGTTCAATTCAGTTCCACAAATGGCTGGGCGACAGTTGGGGCGTGCTGTTCTCGCACCCCAAGAATTTCACGCCGGTCTGCACCACCGAACTTGGCGCGGTCTCGAAACTCAAAGGCGAGTTTGACAAGCGCAACTGCAAGATCATCGGGCTCTCGGTCGATCCGCTGAAGGATCACCACGCATGGTCCAAGGACATCGAAGAAACCCAGGGCGCGCAGTTGAATTTTCCGCTGCTTGCGGACGCCGATAAGAAAGTGTCCAACCTGTACGGCATGATTCATCCCAACGCCAGCGACACGATGACCGTGCGCAGCGTGTTCATCATCGGCCCGGACAAGAAACTCAAACTCTCGCTGACCTATCCCGCATCGACGGGCCGCAACTTCGATGAAATCCTGCGCGTGATCGATTCACTTCAGTTGACGGCGAAGTACAAGGTGGCGACGCCGGTGAACTGGAAGCACGGCCAGGATTGCATCATCGTGCCGGCGGTGACTGACGCGGAAGCCGACAAGGCGTTTCCCAAGGGCTACAAGAAACTCAAGCCCTACTTGCGCCTCACGCCGCAGCCGAACCTGTAACCGATCGCGGCGTGGGGGGGTTACGCCGATCGATGCTGATTGATGGGGATTTCGATCCGGCACACGACGCCGGAAGGATCGTCGAATTGCACGTGCGCGCTTCCGCCTAGTTCGTACGCCGCCTGCCGTTCAACCAACTCAGTGCCGAAGCCGCGCCGCATGGGCTTCCTCACAGGCGGGCCGCCGCGTTCGCGCCACTCCAGGCGAAGCCAGTTGTCGTGTCTTGTCCAGTCGACGTCGACGTATCCCTCAGGCACGGAGAGCGAGCCGTATTTCACCGCGTTGGTCGCCAGTTCGTGCAGGATCATGCTGAGCGACGGGGCAGTTGACGGCGAAAGCACGATCGGTTCTCCATGGAACCTGAATCGATTTGGGTTCTGGCGGCGGTAGGTCTCAGTCAGCCGTGTCAGCATTTGCGACAATTCCGCGCCTTCCCAGTGTGCCTGGGCGAGCACCTCGTGCGCCACCGCCAGCGAGTGAATTCGCCCCGAAAAGGAGGGCAGGAAATCCTCCAGCGATTCCGAAGCCGCAGCGGTCTGGTTTGCGATCGCCTGCACCGCGAACAGATTGTTTTTCACCCGATGATCCAACTCGCGCACCATGATGGCCTGGCGTTCCTGCGATTGCACGCGCTCGGTGATGTCCACGCACACGCCCAACACCATCAACTGGCCGTCGGGCCCGCGAATCGGCCGCTTGGTGGTTTGCAGGCAGTGCCGCTGCCCGCGCGAGTCTGTGAGCGTCTCCTGCGAGTTGTATTGATCGACGGACGCGTCAAGCACCCTTTGGTCGGTGTGGCGGCAGGCCTCCAGTTCCTCGGGAATGGGAACCATGCTCACGTCGGTCTTGCCGATGAGTTCTTCAACCGTGGTGTTGCAGAAGTCAGCCGTCGCCTGATTGACGAGAGTGAATCGGCCTTCAGCGTCCTTGGCGAAGATGAGATTGGGATTCAGGTCAATGACCTGGCGCAAGAAGGCGCGCTGGTGCTCCACGGCGAGCAGGA
>CAMPIL010000398.1 GCA_946886375.1 uncultured Phycisphaerales bacterium | reverse complement strand
TTCCTCGATGAGGCTTTCGCGGGAATCGAAGCGCTTGGTGGTTTGCACGATCGATTCATTTCCGCGCAGCAGCCAGCCGAAATTCGCGGTGGGGTTGGTGAGCCAGTTCTGAACGTCAGCGATCATCTGTGCTGAGGACCAACTGTAAAAGCCCACCGCGTTGACTGATGTGATTGCCGAAGCGGCTGCATCAAAGTCGCCGCCGGGATTGGACCAGAAGGAACTGTTGAAGAACGTGTGGAGCCAGGTGGCGTCGCCGGCCGCTGCGGCTATGCCGCCGCCCTCGCCGCCGGATGCGTCGGAGGCCCCTTCGCCCCACGCGCTCAGCACGCGATGCATGGCGACATCCTGTGCGCCGGAACTGGTCATCGACATGTGCAGCGTCAGCGTCACGCTGTTGATGGTGGCGTTGATGGGGAATGCAGAAAGATCGAACGCGATCAAGCCGCGCCGCGACGGCGTGGCCCCGCCGCTGTTGCCTGCAAAGAAGAACTCGCCGGCCCCGTTGCTCAGCGCACCGTTGAGGTCCTGGTAGAGCGTGTTGTCATGCGACGCGGAAAGATTGACCTGATCCGCATGCGCCCATGATGCAACCAAGGCAAACGCCAACGCCGCCAGCGTTGCAGTTGATCGTCGCGACCGAGGCGATTCCGGACAAAAGTCTTCCATTCAAGAAAGATACATCATCCCACCGCCCGGACCAGCAAAAGGTACATCACAAATTGCCATGGCGAATGGAAAGATGGGCAAAATATCCCGCCCGGAGAGCGGATGGCCTCAAGGAACTTCTGCAGCGCAAGCGCGAAGATACTCAGTGAATTCGCACACGCCCTCGCCGGTTTTGGCTGACGCCTCAAAAACTGTCATGCCTAGCCGCACCGCCTGGATGCTGGCCAGCGCCGCGGCGCGGTCGAAATCGACGGCCGTCGCCAAGTCGATCTTTGAAATCACCGCCACATCCGCGGTGTTGAAGATTGTCGGATACTTTCGCGGCTTGTCTTCGCCTTCGGTAACCGAGAAGAGCACCAGGCGCAGGTTCTCGCCAAGGTCAAACGATGAAGGACAAACCAGGTTGCCGACGTTTTCGATAAAGAGCAGTTCGGGTCTTTCAGTCGGCCAGTTGTCCAGCGCATCCTCGATCATCTCTGCTTCCAGGTGGCAGACCGTGCCGGTGGTGATTTGCTTCACAGCCGCGCCGCTGCGGCCGAGGCGTTGGGCATCGGCGTCAGTGGCGAGGTCGCCTACGAGCGCGGCGACGCGGCAGTGGGGGCGCAGCATCGTGAGCACGCGCTCCAGAAACGACGTCTTGCCCGATCCCGGACTGGAGACAAGACTGATGACAAACACGCCCTCATCGCGGAAGCGGTCGCGCAGCCGCCGCGCTACGACATCGTTGTGCTTGAGGATGTTCTGTCTGACCTGGACCAGGCGCGTCTGCATCATCATGAGTTGATCTCCATGGCCACCACTTGCAGTTCACGGCCGCTGACGATTTCTCCCGGCGTGCCGCACACGCAGCAGCACAGTTCCTGTGGCGACGCAGCCGCACGCTCGGTCGCGCATCTCGAACAGTGCAGCCGCACGGGCACATCCTCGATCAGGAGCCGGCACGGGCCCAACCCCGCCTCCTGCTGCGCAAGTTCGAAGGCGTGAAGCAGCGCCTGCTTCACCACGCCGCTGAGCGCGCCAAGTTTCAGGTGAACCGCTTCCACCTGCTGCGCTCCGTGCGCTTCGGCCTGCTCCTGCGCGATCTCAAGAATCGCCAATGCAATGGACAATTCGTGCATGGATAGATTTCTGAAGCGGCATTACATCTGGCGGATGTGCATGTAGCGGCGGAATTCCGGATACGCCCATACGGCGAGGGCGGCCAGTGCGCCAATGGCGACAAGCCCCGCAATGGGCGCGATCATGTTCGCGCCACGCGAGTGACCGGTTCGAGGCCATTTCGCGGTCGTCAACTTCCCCATTGATTGCGATCGGTGTTGCGGCAGTCGTGAGATCATGCGTACTCTCCTTGTGAATCAGTTGTGCTGCGGTCGGGGCCGTCGCGGGTCAATTCGGCGGCGAGTCTGCGCGCCATTCGCTCGACCATTCCGACGGCTTCCTCCACCGCGCCAGCCACGGGCGCGCTCATGTCCATGGACATGTCCTGCTCCTGGATCACGGGTTCGCATCCAACCAGAAACACGCGCTGCGCAGGTCCGCCCATGGTTCTGGCCAAACGCAGCGCGTGGACGGGGTCAAGATTGTGCGTGCTCAGCGAGCAGGATTCATCGTCCTTATCCTCCACGTCCTCTCCGGCGACCGCCAGGGCGTGCAGCGTGCCGGGCTCGCTGCCGCGCGGCGCAGCATCAATGAGTATGACCGCGTGATGAGGCTTGAGCAGTTCAAGCGCCAGGTCCATGCCACGAATGCCGAAGTCGACCACATCGACGCCCCGCGGAAGGTCGCGCTCGGCCAGCCGCCGCGCCACCTCCACGCCGAAGGCATCATCGCCGAGGAAGATGTTGCCCACGCCCGCGATGAGAATTCGCCGCTGGCTCATGCGTCAACTCCGCTGCTCGCGCCGATGGGTTCAACTTCGTCAGGGCGGAAGAAAAAACGGTGTGCGATTTTGCGGTCGCGGCCAAGATCAGCCCCGGGGTCATCATCAATCGTCACCGCCAGATGAACGTGGTTTTCAAAGTCGATTTCGACCGCAGCCACCGTGGCGCAGCGGCCATCCAGCAGCATGTCGAAAGCATCGGCACGGCCGCGCGGGTGTAACCGGACTCGATCGCCGGGTCGGATCGGCGGCTGGGAACGGGCAGACGGCCGGGACGGGGGCGGGGTCGCCTCGTCCGATTGCTCTGCCATAATCCGCGAAGGAGAAAATTCACTGCGGCCATGCAGACGCTGCATTTGCTGCTCGGCCATGGATTGGGTGCGATGCAACAGGGCC
>CAMPIL010000397.1 GCA_946886375.1 uncultured Phycisphaerales bacterium | reverse complement strand
GTGCGGTATCTGACAACATGGCCAAGAACGCAGCGACAACGAAAAGGAAGGCCAATGCCCGCGAGCCCACATCTGTTTGGGCCGTTGCGACTCGGGGTTTAACCCTTCAAACGCGCGCTGGGGAGGGCCAAACGCGCGTGGGATCGGGCGAAACGCACCGAAGTACATCCAACTTGGTTTGACTGCGGCAAAAAATGAAAACTCCCCGCCGGAGCGGGGAGTGATTGGGTTGCGTGATCGCGAATCGGCGGGTGGTTTACTCGATGCCGAAGATTCCGCCGACCGACGGGTCCGCAGTGATTCCGATCCAGTCGAACCGGATGGTTGGTCCGACCAGCGGCGTCGCGTTGTTGCTCAACCCGCCGGTGCTGATGCTGCTGTTGCCCACGACCAGCAGATACAAGCGGATGTAGGCGTTCTTGCTCGGAGAGATGAACCGCTGCGGGTTCGGAATGAAATGCCCGATGGGCGTTTCTTGGCCTGGCGCAGTCTGTGCGAGCTGATCAAACGCGACAAACACCCATCGGTGCAGCACCCAGTCATACATTTCGTAGAACAGCAGCGAGACGGGAGCGCTTGAGGACACTTCCCCTGCGACGATCATGTCAATCCGCTTGCCATCGATGCGGGCCCGCACGAACAGGTCGGCCGTGTAACCGGTTGCGTAGTACCTGACCTGCGGCGCGATGTTGTTGGCCTCGGGGAGGTGCAACAATACGTTCGGCACGAAATTGCGATCGGTGTAGAGGGATTGGAGGATGAGGTAACTGTTGTCCGAGCCTTTGAGCGAGAACTTGTTGCCGTACGCCAGGTTGCCACGGAGGATGTACGCATCCTGCAGCAGTGGAGATTGATCAAACCCCAGCGGAGTCTGAGTCAGAAGGCTGTCACCCGATGCACGCGGCTGGACGTAAGGTCCAATGCGGTTGCCTTCAAAATCGGGATTGATATCGGATCCGCACGGCGACACGGGGTCAAAGCCCGGCAGGTTCGCCGGATTTCCGATGCCGCACTGCGGGAAGCCTCCACCGACGATGGCGGCGCGAATCTGCGCTGGCGTCAGCGGAATGCCGTAGAACTGCTTGGCCAAGCCCTGCAGACATGCGGCAACGCCGGCGACTTGCGGGGTTGCTGCGCTGGTGCCGTTGAAGGTGCTGGTGTACGACCGATTCGGGTCGCCATCGCCGAAGAACAGATCGCCACCGCCGCCGGTCGAAGCCACCAATTCGCCCCACGCTGAGCAGTGGACGCGACGGCTGCTGGCGGGGCCAGCGGTGCGGTAGTAGTTGCTGAAGAAGATTCGGCAGTGGGGGAAGCCTGGCGTCGAGGCGCCAACAACGATCGCGCCGCTGTCACCCAGATCGGGCACTGCGAGTTCGTCCAGGTTTTGACAATCATTGGCCGCGGCCACGCACACCGTGATGCCCAGGCTCGAGCCCAGACCGAGCATTGCATTGCCAAAGGGTTCGTTGTTGAGGTTGAAGTAGGGGTTGCCCGGGCCGAACGAACACGAGACGACATCGCCGGGGCCGAGCGTTTCAAAGCAATTGATGAAGGCGGCGAATTCGCGCGGGCCTTCTTCGATGGAGGTCAGCGGGAAGAAGTAGGCGTCCGCATCGGGAGCAACTCCCGTAACTCCAAAGCCGTTTTCCTGGCCGTTGATGACGCCCAGACAAGCTGTGGCGTGCTCGGGCGAAGTCGCGGACGGGATCATCACGAGTGTTTGGTTGGGTTCGGGCGTGACGACAAGGTCTTCATGGCCGATGTCGAACACGCCATTGTTGTTGATGTCGTTGAACGACTCTCCCGGATCCCACTGATTGTTGTCGTTATCATCGACGAACGGTTCGCGGCCGAAGTACGCCCATTCAATGACCGCCACCTTGATTCCTGCTCCACGGGCCAGATTGCTCTGACCTACGCCGTATACCTCATTCAACTGGCGTCCGAGTCCGTACAAGCCGGTATAGCGCTGCGGAGCGTCCATATTTACATCGTCGCAGAGGCGGCCGTTCTCATTGAAGAGGCTCATGCCTTCGCCGTCAAACCCATCGAAATCCGGCGCGGGGAAGGGCAGGTCGGCGGGAAGGCCATCCTGTTGAACGGGGTAGATCGACGGACGAAGATACCCCTGCAAAGCGCAGAAGTCGGGTGTCTCGTCATCGCTTCCGCCTTGACAAAGTTCTCTGGCAAGGTCCACACAGCCACCATCCCAAAAGCCAAGACAGCAGAACGGATCCACCGCGCAGACGGCGTTGCAGCACTCGGGATCCAAGCAGCCGCCGGTGCCGTGAGGCTCAAAGCAACCGGTGTTTAGCGGAGATGCGCAGCGGTCAGCCGGGGGGGTGTCGCACAGGATGTTGGCCAGCGCGACGCAGACTACATCCCACTCGCCGAAGACCTCGTCAACGCAAATGGGCCGGTGGCCGCCGATCAATTCGCAGCAGTCGTTGTCATCGCAGAACGGATAGGGGTGAATGGTGAAGCAATCCGCGAGTTCGTCGTCGCCGCAGTCCAACTGGCAAGAGTCGCCTTCGCAATCGCCTCCGGTGAACACGCCGTCCAATTTCGCGCAGGAGGTCGGGGTTTCAGTCTGACACTGCCAGCCGAGGCTGGGGAGAAACACGCAGCAGGCGCCGGGATCTTCTGGCTGGGGGCAAACGATGACAAGGCAGACCTGGCCGGGTTGGAACGTGCCGCCGTCGGCGTCGCACTGCGCCTCGATAACTTCCTGGCAGTTGCCATCGGGAAGGCAGCATGCGGCGACATCGCAGACGCCCGGAGTGCAAAGCTCGCCCGGTCCAAGGAACGTGCCGCCGCCAGCCAGGCAGTCGATGATGGTGACGCCCTCGGTGCATATGCCGGCGTTGCAGCAGGCGCCGATCTGCGGCGGTCCAATTGCCCGCCACGGAACCTTGAAGTACACCAACTCCACGCAGTCGAGTTT
>CAMPIL010000396.1 GCA_946886375.1 uncultured Phycisphaerales bacterium | reverse complement strand
AGCATCAAGGGCCACAGCCGCGCTCACGGGCACAAGGCCTGCCGCAGCGGCTTCGCGGGTGAGCAGGTACCAGTGCTCGGGCTTGATGTCGCGGATTGGACCGAGCCCGGGAATGCTGGCTCCGGCCTTTTGAAGCAGATCCAATTCGGTCTGCACCTGGTGCCACTGCTCGCCGGTCACGCGATCGCCATCGCCCACGGTCGCAATGGTCGCGCGGCGAGAACCGGATTCTCGCGCGAACTGACTCATCGCCTGGGGAATCAGGAACGTGATCATCAGCAGCACGCCGAAGATCGCCAGCAGCAACTTGTTGTACTTGCGGAGGAGTTTGAACATATCAGAAAGGCACTAGGCGTCAGACATTGGGCACCAGTGAATCCTCGCAACGGTCACTAGCGCCTCATGCCCAATGCCTAGTGCCTTTGTCCTCAATTATCGATAGAACTCGACGATCAAATTCGTGTTCACGTCGAAGGGAACCTGGTCGGGCGTCGGCAGTGCAAGGATGCGCACGGCGAGTTCGCCGGGGTTCACATCCATCCAGCCCGGCACGACGTGGCCAGCCATGGATTCCATGTTCTCGCGGGCCAACTTGTGAATGCCTTCGCGCAGCGTGATGACATCGCCGGGCTCGCACGGAGCGCTGGGGCGGTCAACCTTGCGGCCGTTGACCATCACGTGACCGTGCACCACCATCTGGCGGCTGGCCCACACCGTGCGAGTGAAGCCGGCGCGGCGGATCACGTTGTCAAGGCGCTGCTCGAGCAACGCCATGAGCGCCTCGCCGGTGTTGCCCTTGCCGCGACTGGCCTCGGCAACGTAGCGGCGGAATTGCCGCTCCAGCACGCCGTAGTGATAACGCAACTTCTGCTTTTCGTTCTGGCGGATGCCGTAGTCCTTCAGCCGTCGGCCTCGATAGCCGTGCATGCCCGCGGGCGTCAGTTGACGCTTGGCAGTGTGCTTGGGGACGTCAGCAATCGGCACACCGACGCGACGGGAAAGTTTGACCTTCGGACCAAGGTAACGGGCCATAGAAATCCTTTACAAGAATCAGATAACGCAAACGAACCCGCTTCCCCGCTGCCACTGGGGGAAGCGCTTCGGCCAGGCACGACCATCAGAAACCGAGCCCAGCCGGAAGTGGGCTTTCGAGCCGTGTATTTCAGCATGTTTTCCCACCCCAGTCAAGCACGAGGCAACTCAAGGGGCCAAAAGCCTCAACCATCGGTTTTCAGCCGATTGTTCCGGACCAGCAGCCGGCCGGCAACCGCTTTCAGAACCGACCTGCCGACTATGCCGCGTGCTTGAGAGCCTCAACCGGGCGAAGAACACCGCTGTCGGCCGGCGGGAGTTGGGGATGAACTCGCTCCGTCAGCAGGCGCTGATCGCGGCCCATTGCCAGCAGGCACTCGGCACAGTGCTTCTGCAGCGCAGCACGGTCAGCCGCTTCGAGATCATCGCCAGCCAAGACGGCTTCAAACGTTTGAACAGATTGTTGGAGAAGCGGCTGAAGAATGCTCATGCTTGGATCGCCACTGATGGCGCGGGCATTGACCTGGCTGCACAAGGCCTGACCGAGCATGCCGCGCAGCCAGTGCGAAGCCACGGTGCGCGGATCGCGGCGGTCGAACGACAGCAGCACGGCGGCCCACTGGTTCAACGAACCGCGCACCGCATCATCGCCGACGTCGCCCGCAGAATCCGACGAGCCGGATTGCAGGGGCTGATCCAGTTCGCTCGCCACGCACAACACTTCGACCGCGCGGCGGCGAAACTGCGCATGCGAGGCCAGCGGCTGGGCAAGCGCCTTGGCCGTTGAGAAATCGCCAAACGCGAGCAACGCCTGCGCGGCACGCAACTGCGTCTGTGGGCGGGCGTCGGTCAACAGCGGCAGAAGCGCTCGCAGGCGCGGGCCATCGCCGATGTGCTCCAGACAGTCGATCAGTTCATGAAGCATTTCGTTGTGGACTGCCGGATCGACGTTGAACGCCATCTCACGCTCGAGCAATTCGATGGCGTCCAGAGTGCGGCCCTGCGCCCGCAGCACACGGCCACGCAACGCGGTCGGGGCGGTGTCGAACACCGCGAGTTGGGCGACAGCGAACCCGATCAATCCCGTATCGAGAAACGCTTGAATCAACGCAGCACGCAGCCGGGCATCGTGCGGACGCTCATCGCATGCCATCACCAGCAGCGAAACGGCACGCGCCGGCCGTCCCTGATCCGTCGCGATCCGTGCCGCCAGCGCCAACGCGCGGCAGTGCTGTGGCCGCGCACGCAGCACTCGTGCCGCCTCGATTTCCGCCTGCCCGATTCTCCCTTGCGCGTGCAGACTCTCAGCGAACCGCAATCGCATGAGCGGGTGATCCTGCCCTTGCATGAGACTGCGAGCGATGATCGCATCGGCCGAATCGAATTGGCCGAGCGACACCAGATGATCGATCTTGAGTTTGCGTGCGTGAATGCTCTCTCGCATGGCGGAGAAGGCCCAGCCGATGGCTTCGCCAGCCTCATCGGGCGGCGCGCATCGCAATCTGCGTGCTTTGCGCAACAGTCGTGCTGCATCCACGCGGCTGATGCAGCGCGCACACGATGTCGATGAGCGGCGGGACTTCATGCGGCACGCTCCTGCTGCTGGTCCGATTGCGGCTCCGTGCTGTCTTGATCCAGATCAATCACAAGTTGCGCCAGCGTCACCGACATTGGATTGGCCTCAAACCCGCGGCGAGCCCACTCCACAGCGGCGGATCGATCGCCCAGCATCAACAGCAGATTCACGATCGCGGCATAGCCGGCGGATCGATTGTCCAGTTCATTCACGATGCGCTGCAGTGCCTTGACGAGCGCCCCCGCGGCGGGCTCATCCGGTCGCAGTTGCAATCCTTGTACCAAGGCAGGAATCACCGTTTCGCAGGACAACAACTCCAGTCCCAGCGACTCAACCTGCTCGCCGGTGAACAC
>CAMPIL010000395.1 GCA_946886375.1 uncultured Phycisphaerales bacterium | reverse complement strand
AGGGTGTCCTGGAATACGTCGGGATCGAGATCGATGCGCTGGCACGCAATTCCACCTTTGAAGAAGTCGTGTTCCTGCTGTGGAATCGGCGGTTGCCAAAGAAGACTGAACTCGATTCGTTCATCAAGAGCGTTCAGGCCGAGTACGATCTTCCCGCGCCGATGTGGGAGATGATCCGCTCCCTGCCCAAGGACGCCAAGCCCATGCACGCGTTGCGGACGCTGGTTTCGGCGTTGTCGCTGTACGATCCGGAGGCCGATGACAATTCCGTGGAAGCGGCTCAGCGAATTTCGCTGCGCCTGCTCGCCAAGACGCCCGCGCTGATCGCCGGTTTCGATCGACATCGCAAGGGCAAGGATTTCGTCAAGCCCGACAAGTCGCTTCCGATCGCCGGCTCGTTTCTCAAGATGCTGCGCGGCGAAAAACCCACCGAATCCATGCAGCGGGCGCTGGATGTGTGCCTGATTCTGCACGCTGATCACGGCCTGAATGCGTCGACGTTCGCTGCGCGGGTCACCATCTCCACGCTCAGCGACATGTACTCGGCGATCACGACCGCCATCGGCACGCTCAAGGGGCCGCTGCACGGCGGGGCGAATGAAGAAGTCATGCACATGCTCAACGAGATCGGCTCGATGGACAAGGTCGAGTCGTACATCAAGGACAAGTTGCAGCGCAAGGAGCGCGTGATGGGCTTCGGCCACCGCGTGTACAAGGCTCACGATCCCCGAGCGACGTATCTCAAGACGTTTTCCAAGCAGGTCGCCGCCGACACGGGCAACGAGAAGTTGTACGACATGAGCCGGCGGATCGAGGAGATCATGGGGAAGGAAGTCGCGGCCAAGGGGATTTACGCGAACGTCGATTTCTATTCCGCCACCACGTATTACTCGCTTGGCCTGGACATCGACCTGTTCACGCCCATGTTCGCGATGAGCCGAATCGCCGGTTGGGCGGGCCACTGCATCGAGCAGTTGAATGACAACAAACTCATTCGCCCGCACGTGGAATACACCGGCCCGCACAATGTGAAGTACGTGCCCATCGACCAGCGCTGACCCTCGGAATACGCGGGAATGGCCTGTCGCTGCACTCCGATTGAAGCGGCTCTAATACCGCATCACTGCCGCCACCTCTGATCGGTTGGGCATTTCATCGCGCGGGACGACGTGTACGCGGCCGCCGTGGATGAACGTGTGAATCGCCACCGCATCGAGCAGGTCTTCGTCGCCGGGTTCCTCGCGGATGTGAAATTCAACGTTGCCAGTGGTTTCGTCGTAACGCCCCCAGCGGTGGGCGTCCAGCGCGGTGAACGCCAGCGCCACGCGGCCATCGTGCGCTGCGCGGACCACGTCGGGCAGATCGTTAGATGCGCGGCGGGGCGCGACGCCCGCCGCCTCGCGATACAACTCCACAGCCTTCTGGCGCGTGCGGTCGAAGTACGGCTCCACGACGCTCCACGCCGCCGCGTGCAGATCTTTCAAAGTCACGCGATGCTCATCGGGGTTGCCTGCGACAAAGTCGTCCAGCAGATTGATCTGATCATTGTTGTTGGCCCGTTGAAAGATCGGAAAAAGATAATCGACGCCTACGAACACCACCGGAGGGGGCGGGGCGCCGCGGCGTTCGGGTCTGTCAGCGACCGTCGGGGCGTTCACTTCTGCCGTGCCGGTTGCAGGCGTCAGGGGTGCTTCGCCGGTCAGGCGGTGCACGGCCTGCACGACGAGCCGGAAGTACTCAAAAATCCGATCCTTGTAATTCAGCTGCTGCCCGCTTTGGCCGTGAAACACCGCAGCCCGCTCGCCGCCGGCTCGCTGGCCTGTCTGGGTGTGCCATTGAAGTTGCCTTTGCTCTTCGATGTACTGGAGGATCGATTCTTCGCCTTGGGGCAGCAGCGGCGAGTGAACTTCCTCAAACGTGTCGCGGGTGCAGCGCAGCAGCCGCAGTTGGTTCTGGCTGATCGCCAGCACATAAAACATCGCGTCGCCGGTGAGCAATGGAAACAGCGGCTTGAGATGAAAGTGATGGCCGATGGTGATCGATTCCTGAAAACGCAGCGGCAGCCTGAAGCGCATTGTCTGGTTTGGTGAAATGAACAGGGCCAGGCCCTCGGACTGATGGCGCCAGAACTCTGAATCCTCAAGCAGGTTCCGCGCTTCCTGCAACATGTTGCGGGCATCGGGCGAGCGCATGCCCCAAGCGATCAACTGTTCCTCGGCCTGATCAAGCAGATTTCGCAGCCGAATGGGATTCTGCTGTGTCTGCTGTCCCTTGCGCTCGGTTGGCAAGTACACCGAAGCGCATGGGCTGTGTTGCGTCAGCGCGAGTTCTTGAACCTGGCGCAGGGTGAGTTCGTCCATGGGTTTTGCTCGCATAGGCCATGGGGAGGATAGGTTCCAGCGATGACGCCGCCGGTTGGTATCGCAACCGAACCGGATGCGAGCCTGACAAGAAAAAGCCCGAAGGTTCCACCTTCGGGCTTTTGAATGCGGCTGAGTTCGGCAGTCGCTATCGGTCTTTGGCCTTGGGCGCGGGACTGACCTTCGCAGTTGCCTGCGTTCCAGGCGACTTCATCTGCGGATAGATCAACACGCGATCCTGCGAAAGCAGAATCAGGTCATTCGCGCCGTCGTTGGTGACGTCGGCGATGTACACCTCGCTGGGCTGATACTCGCGCGGCTCGCCGCTGGTGAACAATTTCGACTCGTACACCTTGAAGCCCGTGGCGTACAGCAGGCGCTTGGCCTGTGTGAAGGTGAAGATTTCGCACATCTGCTCACCGGCATCCAGCGATACCAGATCGATGAAGCCGTCGCTGTTCACATCGCCGGCAATCAGTTCATGCTGCACGCGGCGGTCCTGATCGGTGCGCCACGCGGCGAACTGCTTCAAACTGATGCGCTCGCCGCCCAAGCGAATGACCGCAAAGCCGTCATCGCCAACTGCGAGGATGTCTTCCTGTCC
>CAMPIL010000394.1 GCA_946886375.1 uncultured Phycisphaerales bacterium | reverse complement strand
GCGGCGCGATGCTGGGCGATGTCGTTTTGATTTACGACGGGTTGAAGCCCGGCGAACAAATCGCCGAATCCGGTTCATTCAAACTGCGCGACGGCGTCCTAGTTGCCGCCGCGCCGAATGACGCAGCCCCCGCCGCCAATCCCGGCATGTGAGCGCATCACCCACCCGCAGGAAGAATCGTCCCCGATCAATACCATGCGCTCTTTCACTGACATCTTCATTCGGCATCCGGTCCTCGCGCTGGTCGTGAACCTGGTCATTCTGCTCGTGGGCTGGCGTGCCCTGACCGCCCTGCCGGTGCAGCAGTATCCGCAGGTTGAAAGTTCCTCGATCATCATCACCACGGTCTATTACGGCGCGAGCGCCGAAACCGTGCGCGGATTCCTCACCACGCCGATCGAACGCGTGGCCTCGGCGATCAGCGGCATCGATCACATCGAATCCACCAGCCGCGCCGGCGTGAGTGTGGTCACCCTGCGGCTGAAACTCAACCACAGCAGCACCGCCGCGCTTGCGGAAGTCACGGCACGATTGCAGCAGGTGCGATCCGAGTTGCCGCAGGAAGCCGAACCTCCCGCCGTGGAAGTGCAGCGGGCCGACCGACCGTACGCTTCGTTCTATTTGAGTTTCACCTCCACCGAGCGCAGCGTGCCTGCGATCACCGATTGGCTGCTTCGCACCATGCAGCCGCAGCTTTCAACCCTGGCCGGCATTCAGCGCGTCACGATCGAAGGCGGGCGGCAGATTGCGATGCGCATCTGGATTGATCCGGACCGGCTCGCTGCGCTGAATCTCGCGCCCGGCGACGTGCATGCGGCATTGCAGCGCAATAACTATCTCGCCGCGGTCGGACAGACCAAGGGCAATCTCGTGCAGGTCAATCTGCTGGCGAACACTGACTTGCGCACGCCTGAAGAGTTCGAGGACCTGGTCGTCGCCGACCGCGATGGCGCCATCGTGCGCCTCAGCGATGTCGCCCGCGTTGAACTTGGCGCGGAAGAGGCCGACATGATCGCCAAGATGACGGACAAAGAGGCCGTGTACCTCGGCGTCTGGCCGCAGGTCGGCTCAAACGAAATCGAAGTCGCCCACCGCCTGCGCGATGAGATGGAGCGACTCCGCCCCACCCTGCCCCGAGACATCGACATGCAGATGGCCTACGACGGCACGGTGTTCATGGAGGATGCCCTCAAGGAAATCACCAAGACGCTGACTGAAACGATCCTCATCGTCGGCGTGGTCGTGTTCCTGTTCCTCGGCTCGATCCGCACTGCGCTGGTGCCGCTGGTCGCCATGCCCATCTCGCTGGTCGGCGCGGCGATCGTGATGTACGCCCTGGGCTTCAGCCTCAATCTGCTCACGATGCTGGCGATCGTGCTTTCGGTGGGTTTGGTGGTCGAC
This sequence comes from uncultured Phycisphaerales bacterium, assembly GCA_946886375.1. The sequence continues at coordinate 1,582 of CAMPIL010000394.1, read as the reverse complement.
GACGCCATCGTCGTGGTGGAGAACGTCGAACGCCACGTGCGGGAAGGCCGCTCGCGAATCGAAGCGGCGATCATCGGCGCACGCGAATTGGTTGGGCCGGTCATCGCCATGACGATCACGCTCGCGGCGGTCTACACGCCCATCGGTTTCCAGGGCGGGCTGACTGGTTCGCTGTTTCTTGAATTCGCCATCACGCTCGCGGCGGCGGTGGTGGTGTCGGGCGTTGTCGCCGTGACGCTTTCGCCGGTGATGAGTTCGCGGTTCGTGCACGCCCATGGCAAGCAGACTCGATTGACGACGCTGGTGAACGCGGGCTTCGACCTGGTTCGCCGTGCGTACGCCCGCATGTTGGAGGGCGCGTTGCACATGCGCTGGGGCATCGTCGTTTCTTCGCTGTTGATCATGGCGGCCGCCTGGCCGTTGTATTCGATGTCGCGCAAGGAACTGGCCCCGGTGGAAGATCAAAGCCACATCAGCCTGTTCATGCAGGCCTCGCCCGACGCAACGCTCGCCGCCGTGCACCGCGAATCGCTGGCCGTCGTGAAGACCATCACCTCCTTCCCCGAGGCGAGGTTCATGTGGTCGCTGAGCACTTCATGGGGAGGCTTCGGCGGGTTGGTCGCCAAGGATTGGCGCCAGCGCGAACGCTCCACGCAGGAAATGTACGGCGAGGTGTTCGGCCGCGTGTCGCAAATCCCCGGCCTGCGCGTCTTTCCCCGGCTTGATCCTCCCCTGCCCACCTCCGGCCAATACGATGTTGAACTGGTGCTGCAAAGCGACCTGCCGCCCGAGCAGATGCTTGAAGTCACCGGCGCGATCGTGGGCGCGGGCTGGGCCAGCGGCAAGTTCATGTACGTGGACACCGACCTGAAAATCGACCTGCCGCAGGCGCACGTGGTGATCGACCGCGAGCAGATTGCCGATCTCGGCCTTGACCTTGCCAGCGTCGGGCGTGAAGTCGGCACGCTGCTGGGCGGCGCGTACGTCAACCGCTTCAATTATTACGATCGCAGTTACAAGGTCATCCCGCAGATCGGCGACGCTGACCGCGCGTCCGTCGGCCCGCTGCTTGACCTGAAGATCAAAACGCCCAGCGGCGAACTGGTGCCGGTGTCCACGTTCACGCGCATCGAAACAAGCACCGCGCCGCGCACGCTCAACCGCTTCCAGCAGCGAAACGCGGTGCGAGTCTTCGGCGGCGTGCAGCCCGGAGTGACCAAGGAAGAAGGCTTGCGCGTGCTGGAGGATGCTGCTGCCGCGCTCATCGCCGCGGGTTCCCAGGTCAACATCGATCACGCGGGCGAATCGCGGCAGATCCGCCGCGAAGGCTCCGCGCTCACCGTCACGCTCGGCTTTGCGGTGATCCTGATCTACCTTGTTCTCGCGGCCCAATTCCACAGTTTCCGCGATCCCTTGATCGTCCTGTTGGGTTCGGTGCCGCTGGCGATTTCCGGTGCGCTGGTGTTCAGTTTCCTGGACCTCACCACGATCAACATTTATTCGCAGGTCGGCTTGATTACGCTGGTGGGATTGATCGCCAAGAACGGCATTCTGATCGTGGAATTCGCCAACACGCTCCAGG
>CAMPIL010000393.1 GCA_946886375.1 uncultured Phycisphaerales bacterium | reverse complement strand
TTCCAGGACAGTGCGCATGATGGATGAATCCGCAATTCAGGTCACCGATTCGTCGCAGCGGCGGCTGATCGAAGTGCGCACTTTGCCCAGTGGGGAACGGCGGGAACTTCCGGAATGGCCGCAATGGGCAGGCCACCATGAGTGTCTGGGGCACGTGCTGCATCGCTTCGGCGATGACGCATGGACCATCGGCGATGCCGTCGAAGGCACGCAGGTCTTCGGCGCCACCGGATCCGGCAAGACCAGCGGCAGCGGCCGAGCCTTGGCGCGCGAGTTCATTCGCAACGGGTTCGGGGGCCTTGTGCTGACGGCCAAGCCGGACGATCTGTCGCAGTGGATTCGGTATTTCCGGGACTCAGGGGCGACGGATGAACAGATCTGCGAGCGCGTCATCGTCGTCGAACCGCCGGGCGATCGCCATCCCGGCGCAATCTGGCCCAAACGGAATGTTGGCGGTCGCCAGACTAATGAAGACTTGCCGCTACGAGTCTGCCGGGGCTTCAACTTCCTTGAATACGAGTATCAGCACAATGGGGGACTGACACAGGACATAGTGTCGCTGTTCCTCACTTCGATGTCGTCAGGCGAGACGACCGTGTCGCGCACCGAGCCATACTGGGAGGAAGCGCTGCGCGAATTGCTCACACACGCAGTCGATCTGGCGGTGCTGGGAACTCAGGCTGAAAGGGGCCACTCGCGCATCAGGCTGTCGGACTTGGTCGGTGTGATCCGCAGCGCCGCCCAGAAGCGCGAAGAAGCGTCGTCACAGCGATGGAGAAGCCCTGGAACATCGTTGTGCTGGAAATTCATCGACGACGGCTACAGAAACTTGATCAAGGGCAATGGATTGAAGGACGAGGGGCGCCAGATCGACCTGGAGAGCACGATCGATTACTGGATGAATGATTTCCCAAACCTGAGCGACCGCACGCGCAGCATCATCACGAGTTCGTTCACCGCAAAGGCCGCCGGGCTGCTGCGCAAGCCACTGCGAGAGCTGTTGTGCGGCGAGACTGACAAGAACGTGGATGCGTCGCCGGAACAGACACACAAGGGCACGATGGTGATCGTGAATCTGCCGGTCAAGCTCTATGGCGAAGTCGGCCAGTTCGCTCAGAGGATCTGGAAGACGATGTGGCAGCGTGCCACGCAGCGGCGGACAAAATTATTGGAATCTGAATGGTCATCGCAGCGGCCGGTGTTCCTTTGGGCGGACGAATCGCAGTACTTCATCACGCGCGAAGACGCGTTGTTCCAGCAGACGGCTCGATCCGCCTTGGCGGCGACGGTGTACCTGACACAGAACATCTCCAACTACTACGTTGCGCTGGGAGGCGATCAGGCGCGCGCCGCTGCGGACAGCCTGTTGGGCAACTTGCAGACGAAGGTGTTCCATGCAAACGGCGATCCCGAGACGAACTTATGGGCCGAGCGCGTCTTCGGCCAGTTGTGGACACAATCGACGACGGACAGCATGTCGAGCAGCAGCACGCTTCAGGAGAGCGGCATGAGCCGCACGGTCGGCGACAGTTCACAGGCGTCGTGGCATCGCGGGCCCGCGGTCGAAGCGCGGGAGTTCTTGACTCTGGCGACAGGCAGCGAACGGTACTTCTACGATGTGGAATCGATCGTGCTCAAGGCAGGGCGACGATGGTCGCGGCGCGACGAGATGAACCGGACAGTGCGGAATCGCGACGGTAAGCCGGAACGCCAGGACGCCCAGGGACGGCCGATTTCCATGCTGCGTCACACGTTCAACCAGATGGACTGAAAGGCAACATGGTTCTTGGATTGGTGATCATCCTGCTGGCTTGCGTCCTCAACGTGATGTTGTTGGCGATTCCGCTGGTGCTGCTTGTGTGGTTCGCGGATTGGGCGACGGATTTGATGAAGAAGCTTCATTGGATCGGGCCGCGGGGCGCGGATGTCGTGTACCTCGCGATCCTCGTCTTCACGATTCTCATGGCCGCTTGCATCCAGTTATGGGTCTGGGGATTGGCACCGCGCGCCGAGCCTGGCCGGTGGATTCTGGCGGTGTCGGCGTTCGCGATCGGCGAGGCTTGTCTGGTGTTTGTGGGCTACAAGTGGGACACCTCGCAGCACCATCGACGCTTCAGGTCGTGGATAAGCGCATCTCGGGTATGTGGATTCACATTCGTGTGCCTGCTGGCCTACACGAGCGTGACGCTTCACGGCGTGTTGGCCGCATTGCCCGGTCGTGTGCTGCACTTCGTGGTGGGAGGCGGATCGTGATGTTCTTCGGCACATCGAAGCGCGCCAAGTACAACGCCGAATGGGCGACGTTTCGCGCGACGGGAAGAACGGCTTCGGCAATGCCAGAGGCATTAAGCACTCAGGAAGACGTATTGGTGGTGCGGAGCGCGGCGCAGCATTGTGCGTTGCACCCGTTCCTTCGGACTTACCTGGCCGGTCCGGAAGTTGCCGGTGAGAGTGTGACCATTGACGATGGGCGCGGGTTGCCGGCAAACGCCACGCCTTCTGATGTGCTATGGCATCGCGGGCTGGTGATTTTGGGAAGTGTCGTGAGCGCAATCGGGCCGCGCGCCTATGGCGGGCTCTTCCAGACGCCCTCGCATTCGAGCCTGAGTTTCGGGATCTGGACGGAATACGAGGCGTGGCGTTTGTTGCTCGTTCCGCAGCTTCGCCTGGTCTCAGAGCGAATCGATTTCAGCCTCTCCCATGTCGTACTGTGGCGGCAAGGATGGATGACTGAACATGGTGACGACGATTTCGGATGGGCGGACCTGAGCACCAACTATCAGTGGCATGTCGCCGATGGCGGGACGTATTGGGAAGTCGCCGCCTCGTGGAAGCAGGGCCGGCGATTCTGGTTCAAGAGCAGGCTCGGGATCGGTTTTGATGAGTCAGTCGGAGAAACGGTGGCGGCCAGCGCGCGGTGCTCGAGTTGGTCTCAGTTCTGGGTCGGCGCTGGGTGTTTGTGGGGGGGTTGGGGGTGGTGGCTGGGCTGTGGTGGGGCGGG
>CAMPIL010000392.1 GCA_946886375.1 uncultured Phycisphaerales bacterium | reverse complement strand
GGCCGGGCCCGCGCCATGCTCCTGGCCGGCGGCACGATGTCGGGCGAAGATGGCTTCGCGGTGGGCCTGGCGTCGCATCTTGCGCCGGCCGAGGAACTTGAAGCCGCCTCGCTGCAACTGGCGGGCAAATTGCTCAAGGGCGGCCGGCACGCTATGGCCGTGACCAAGCGCTGGCTCAACGAGTTGGACGGCTCAATGGAAGAAGAGCCGTTTGAAAGGGCGGCGGAACTCTCAGCCCAAGTGATCGCGGGCGAAGAGGCGCAGACGAGACTGCGAAAGATTTTTGGCGAAGCGTGATTAGAAATCATCTTCGCGTCAGTCTTTTTGACTTATACCGAGGTTTAGGCTTTGGCCAAGTCGGCAACGGCTCCCACACCTCGTGGATCGTTTTGAAGCGGCGTTGCACGTTCAATTTGCACGCATTTGTGTCAAGGCGATAAATGTGGCGCAGCAGCCCTTCCAGTTCGATGATCTGTTCATCTCGAACATTGTCCCAAACCTTGAAGATCGAAAAATGGGTCCACAAGTCACCCTTCCTTCTTTTGTGCTTGCGCAAACGAGACTGGATGCCACTCCGGTTCCCCGCAGCCGCCATTCCGACATACACAACATCAAATCGCTTGCCTCTCCGGCTGTAAAGGACGTAGATTCCACGGGTTTGCTGCGGGACGCTTGGTATGGCGTCCTTCTCAAGGTGCTCGTCGAAACGTTCTATGAGGTGGAGTGCGCTTTGGGGCATTGTGGAATTCCTCCAGATCGTCGGCCAAGACGCATATGGTGACATAATCGTGGAGGATTTGCCATGGTTACCGCGCTGGATGCGTCGCCGACGCGATCGGCAGGTGCAGCGTGAAGGTGGCGCCGTGGTTTGGGTGGCTGGTGATTTCGATGCGGCCGCCGGCCTGACGAATGATCTGATTCACCAGCGCCAATCCCAATCCTGTGGCCTTGTCCTGCGATTTGGTGGTGAAGAACGGCTCAAGGCAGTGGGCCTTGGTGTTCTCATCCATGCCCGGGCCGTTGTCGGTGACGCCAAGGAGCACGGTCTTGCCGTCCGCCCCGGTCTTGGCCCAGACTTCGATGCGGCCACCGGCCGGGCTGAAGACCTGCACCGCGTTGTGCACGAGATTGAACACCACCTGCGTCAGCGCGGAGGTGCTGAGCCCCACCGGCGACAGGTCATCGCGAATCTTGCTGCACAGTTCGACCTTGTGCGGCACGATGATCGACAGCAGCATCTGCGCATCGCTCCACCATTTCGCCAGGTCGGTCGATTGGTGGCTCGATTCGTGGAAGGGATCGATCGCGAACGCGCGCAGGCCGCTGACCAGGTGCCGCAGGTGATCGGTGGAGATCAATAGGGCCTTGACGTCGGAAGCGGCTTCCTCGGGCAAATTGCGTTGTTCAAGAACGTGCAGCCGCGAGAGGATTGGGAACAGCAGGTTGGCGATGTCATGCCCGATGCCCGCCGAGAGCGTGCCGAGGACGGCCATGCGCTCGGAGAGGCGCAGGCGCTCGTGAGAGGCAAGCAGTTCGCGCGATCGCGAGTTGGCGAGTTCCTGCAGCAGTGTGCGCTGGCGATCGAGTTCAAGTTCGGAGCGCTTGGTGCGGTCGATGTCGGTGCAGATGCCGAACCACCTGCGGATTTTTCCGTCGTCGGCACGCACCGGCACGGCACGGACGAGGTGCCAGCGCGGCGCGGCATCGGCGGGGCCTGTGAACTCGAGTTCGATTTCACAGGTCATGCCCTCAGCGACGCAAAGTTTCCACAACTCACGAAAGCGATCGCACTCCACCGGATGCAGCACGCAGCCAAGGTCGTAGCAGGACGGGTCGTGCCTGTCGCCTTGAATGAAAGACCACCATGGCGAGTTGAAGTAATCCGGCTTGCCGGCGGGACTGGCGGTAAACACGATGCACGGCATCAATTCGGCGAGTTCGCGGAAACGGCTTTCGCTTTCGCGCAAGGCGTTCTCAATGGCTGCGAGCGTGTAGACGCGTTCCTGCCCGGCTTCGCTCATGAGGAAGGCGTCCACCTCGCCCGAGCGGATGGCGCGCACGACCTCGTTGAGTTCGCTGACAGCTCCGAAACTCGCAAGGGTAACGACGCGTTCTTCGTCGCCGTCGACCACGACGAGCGCATCGACTTCGCCTTCGCCGATGGCGCGGACGATTTCCTCGGCTTCGCTCCCGCGCGGGGAGAAGCAATGAGCCTTGGAGGTTGTCGAGCGAGCCCTGCCCGTGTTGCGTTTTTTGCGTACTTTCATGTCTGAATCGTCCGGCGAATATCCAATCCGACCAGCACGCGGTCGGTATTCGAAAGGTCCCCGATCAGCTTACGCAAGGGCTTGGGAACCTTCTTCACAACGGTTGGAATGGCCACGATCTGATCGCCGCGCGCCAGTTGTGGTTGCTCAAGAAGATCAATCACCTCGATTTCGTACCTGCCCTGGAGGTGCTCTTCGCAGATGCGGCGGAGGTTTTCCATGGCGGCCAGGGATTTGGGGGTTTCACCCGCGACATACAGGCGCAACACCATGACCTCAGCGCGTGGTGCGGATGAGGTCTTGGAGCGTTTGGCGGCGGTTTTTTTCTTCGCGGTGCGGGGCATCATTTTCTCCTGCGGCTCGCGCTGCGCCGATTTGAACCATGCACGCCCCGGTCGAGATTGGTTGATCCGGCGTGGCGGCTGATGGCCATGGCGTCGCGATCGAAATTGACCCTCTGCTGCTTCTGCTTGGCTTGCTCGAGAATGGACTGTGTTTCCTGCGCGGTCAGATCGAATTCGGATTGAAGGGCGGCGATTTGGGCTTCCAGCGTTTTGCGGCGGTTCTCCAGCGTGCGCCACTGCCTGGAAATCTCCTCTTCGCGTGCGGCCATTTCGGCCAGATCGCGTGACTCTTGCGTGAGCCGGGCCGAGCCGGTCAAAACGCCTCCCGGCCCGATGTACGCCGGCTTCAATTCGATGCCATGCGAGGTAATGAGGAACTCGCGAATCTGGTTGGAGTGCGGCAT
>CAMPIL010000391.1 GCA_946886375.1 uncultured Phycisphaerales bacterium | reverse complement strand
GCCCGGATCCGGATGCATGCGCCAGTAGCCGCCGACGTAGTAGCCGTTGTACCCAAACGCCGGCGTCAGCGCCACGTTCAGCGCCCGGACCGGATCATGGGAGATGCTGACGAAGTCGTCGCCATCGTCAACGTCGTAGCCGTGCACGATGTCGTGCGAAAACTCCAGGTATGGCAACAATCGCCACGTCCACGGGCCGGCGACGTTGGGATCACCTAACTGGTAGGTCGGGGCAGGATGGATCATCCGCTGATCCGGGTAGTCGTACTTCACCCCCCAGCCGCGGGAGACACCCTGCACGCGCGGCGCCTGCACGGCGGTTTCGAGATACCCCGGCAGCGCGGCGTCATTGCTGTAATTGGCGTACAGCATCCATGCATGGGCAACCTGCTTGAGGCTGTTGGCTTCGGATGTCTTGCGCGACCGCCGCTTCACCGCCCCCAGCGCAGGCAAAAGCAGTCCCAGAAGGATGCCGATGATGGCGATGACCACCAACACTTCAACGATCGTGAATGCCCTTCCTTTGCTTCGTTGGCCTGTCATCGCGGACCCTCTCATTGGGCAGACAGCCCACTGGATACACGACTGTACGCTCAAACCGTCAAGCGATATGCACCAACGCCGACTAATTACCTCTGGCAATGGAGTTTCGTGCGGGCAACGGGGCGGGTGGCAGTCTCGTAAAGGGCTCTTCATCCCGAAGGCGGCAGTTTCTCAGTTCTCGATCAGCAATTCCGGTCGCGGATTCGGGTGTGTCCACCGCTGCCAGAGGTTCATGAAATCCGGATCGGCGCTGCTGCTGAAGGTGAACGTGATCCATCCTGCGGGGCCGCACACGTACACGTACAGCGGCATGCGCGGCTTCTGCGACCAGATGAACATGGTCGCCGCATCGACGGACCACCTCTTTCCACTGTGGTCTTCGATCGTGCCTGGGCCAGCGATCGGAGCGCGGCCTTCCGGGCGCAAACCGGGAATGCTGTTTCTGATCGAAGTCATTGAGGCCAGAAATCCCAGCGCGCCGAAGCCCAGGAACGCCGCGGTAAGCCAATTGCGATTCGCGGCCTGCACCAATGCAAAAAGACCGAACATCGCAACGCTCGTCATCGTCGCCTTGGTGCTTTGCGGCAGGCTCGCAACGATGTACTCAGGTTCGAGCATCGCGCCGGTGCGCGGAAGCGGCCGGACTTCGTTTTCCAGCCAGTTCGCGACAATCGTGGCTGCCCGCGGCAGTCCGCGCCGGATGCGCTCTGCATCCAGCGTGTTCCACGACCAGAACCCGTGATCTCGCCGGGCGATAAGTGTGCGCCGCTCGACCATCGTCACGACCAGGTCGCGCCACCCATTCTCGATCAGCGGCTGCGAAACGTTTCCATCGAGCAGTTGCCGCGCACGCTCGTGTTCGACTTCTGCCTGCAATTCCGGATCGCCCGGCGCAAGGTTGTACGTGGCGCGGAAATCGTGCATCCGGTGTCGCTCACTTTGCGCTGAAACGACCGCCACCGCCGCGATGATCGCCAGCGTGAACGTGAAGATCGCGGCGAAAACAATTTTGGCGATAGGATTGATATTGAGGATGAGCAGCCCGACGGCGACCATCGCGGCGACCGCAAGGCCGACCAGCAGCCGCTGACGCGTCGCCCATCGCGGCAAGAGCGGGGGAAGCAGCAGATACAGCGGATCACGATTGAGTGTGCTCAAGTCAGGTTGGCGCGAATTGCCCATCATGTCAGGAACGTGATAAGACTAGTGGTCGCCCGCCCGATGCAGCCACGTTTGAGGATCGCGTCTGGCGTGCAGCACAGCGATCACAAATATATGGCCAGCGGCGGCTTCAGCAATATCTCGCGAGGTGGCTTGACTGAACAACAACTGTTCAATCATGCGGTGCTCTTCTGGCCCAGATGTCTTTCACCAATGTGAGCCGCTCTTCAATGCTCTTAATGATGAAATGGAAATTCTGTCGGGCTGGTCATGATTGCACCATCAGCTGCCTACGGCCGGCTCACCGTCACCTGTTCGACGCGATGGGCGGCAATCTTCTCGAAGCCCGAGCCCAGTTCGCCAATCGGGTCCGGCGGCTTGATCTGCACCTTCTTCTCGCCCAATCGGGCTTCGCCACGGCGGACGCGATCCTGGAACTCGCGGCATTCAGCGAGCAGTCGTTCGAGTATTTCCTCTTCAGCCACGTTCGCCACGCGCTCGCCCTGCACGTAAATGATGCCGCGCCGGTCGCCCGCGAACACCGCCACGTCCGCGCCTTCGGCTTCGCCGGGGCCGTTCACCACGCATCCCATGACGGCGACCTTGATCGGCACCGCGATCTCGTCCTTCAGTTTCTTGCGCACTTCCTGCACCAGCGTGAACAGGTCCACCTGAATGCGGCCGCAGGTCGGGCACGCGATCAACTCCGCGCCGATGCGCTCGCGCAATCCCAGGCAGTACAACATCTCCAGCGCATCTTCCACTTCATACACCGGATCGCTGGCGTAACTGATGCGCACCGTGTCGCCGATGCCGTTGGCCAACAGCGTGCCCAGCGCGACCACGCTGCGAATGCACCCGGTTTCCTTCGGCCCGGCGTGCGTGACACCCAGGTGCAGCGGGTAATCGAAACGTTTGGAAATCTCGGTGTAGATGTCGATCGTCAACGCGGGGTCCATCGACTTGGCGCTGATGCAGATGTCGAAGAAATCCTTCTCATGGAAGATATCCAGATACTCTTCCAGTTTGGCGATCATCAGCGCGAGCAGGTGGCCGGAACGGTGGCCCGCAAAGTACTTGCCAAGTTCATCCATCCGCTTCTGTTTGTCTTTGCGCTCGATGATGGAGCCTTCGTTCACGCCCACGCGGATCGGAAGACTGCGCTCTTTGCAGGCGTCGATCACGGCATTGACCTGGTCGCGATCGGAAATGTTGCCGGGGTTCAGGCGAATCTTGTGCACGCCCGCCTCCACGGCTTCCAATGCCCGCTTGTAGTGAAAGTGAACGTCTGCGACGATCGGCACGGAAGTC
>CAMPIL010000390.1 GCA_946886375.1 uncultured Phycisphaerales bacterium | reverse complement strand
GTTTCAAGATCGGCCCCGAGCAGGCCGTCGTTGTTGATGTACGCGATGATCTTTTCGCCTGCCGCGGCGATTTCGGGCTCGACCTCGGCGAATTTCCACTGGTCGAGCAGTTGATCGGTGAGGCTCGCCCCTCGCGCGGCGAGATTCGCCATGGCGTCCATCTTTTTGTCGCGCTCGCCGTTATGGCGCGCCGCGGCCCGCGCGGGAGAAAACTCATCGCTTTCAAACGCCTGGGGATAGGTCGATTCCAAAGCGCTCAGACGTTCCCAATCATCGGGCTGGTTTGGGTCATCGCTCACAACCAGTTCCCGCCGCTCGACGCGATCATCGCCTGCGTCTTCGCTGGCGGACCGGTCCGGGCCGTCGAGATCAAGTGATGCACCATCGCCCGGCTCAACCTGCTCCAGCGCGATGTTGGATTCCAGTTCCTGCTCGATGCGTTCCTGCAGGGCCATCATGGGCATCTGCAGAATTTCCATCGACTGGATCATGCGCGGCGCCAGCTTCATCTGCTGGCTCATTCGCATGTGTTGGCTGGTTTCAAATCGCATGATGAAAACGCTGAGTCATTGAACGGCTGTCTGGATCATATCGGTAATCGGATTGGGGAGACGACACTTCCAGGGTCTTTTGCGCGCGGCGCCGCTTGCGACTGAATTCGCTGGGCCTCTGTGAGCGTGTTTCAAATCTTGCGGCTGGCCTACTCCACTGCCTGGCGGCCCTGGATCGCATCGGCGAGCACGGCCTTGCTTGCGTATTCCAGTTGCGAGCCGGTTGGCAGCCCGCGGGCCAGCCGCGTGACCTTGATGCCTCGCCTTGCGAATTGCTCGGAGAGGTACAGCGCGGTGCTGTCGCCTTCGAGATTCGGGTTGGTGCCCAGGATGATCTCGCGAACCGCCACGCCGCGGCTGTTGCGATCAGGATGATCGGCGCGATCCAAAAGATGCTGAATGGTCAGGTGCTGCGGCTCAACGCCGGCCAGCGGCTCGATGCGCCCGGTCAAAACGTGGTACACGCCGCTGAACATCCCGGTTTGTTCGAGGCTGATGAGGTCGCGCGGCTGCTCAACGACAAGCACCAGTGACGCGTCCCGCTGCGAATCAGAGCAAATCCGGCAGGGATTCACGTCGGTCAGGTTGTAGCAGACTTCGCAATACCGCACGTTGTTCTTCACGTCTTCGATCGCCCGGCTGAGCAAGGCGGCCTCGGCGACGTTGGACTTGAGAATGTGAAACGCCATGCGCTCCGCGCTGCGGCGGCCGATGCCGGGCAATTTGCAGAACTCGGCGATCAGCCGCTCGACGGGTTCGGGGTTGGCTATTGATTTGCTGGAAGGACGAATCATGGCAGTGATGTCACGTCAGCAGGCCTCCCAGGCCGCCGGGTGGAATCGGCAGGTTCAGGTCCTGCGCGGCGTCGGCGAGTTCCTGCTCGGCCCGCTGGCGGGCTTTTTCCAGCGCGGCGTTCACCGCGCCGGCGATCAGGTCCTCGGCCATGGCGCGATCGTCGGCGTTGGATGCATCCACCAACCCGGCAAGAAGCGCCTGATCGATGTGAATTCCCACCACTCGGAGTTGCGCACTGGCGGTGACGCGCACCGCGCCGCCTCCGGTTTCCGCATCCACCGTGATGCGGCCGAGTTTCTCCTTCACCTCCTGCATTCGCGCTTTGATCTTGGGCAGATCGCGAAGCAGGCCGGCCATTCCCGCCATGCCTTTGAGGTTCTCAAACATGAGTCGATTATAGGTTGAGATCGGCTTGGTTTCGCGGTGAGGGCGCTTCCTCCACCGCAACCAGCGTGGCGTCGAACAGGTCGATCGCCTTTTCCACCAGCGGCGGAAGCGGCAAGTGACCCGATGGCCCGCCGGGTTCCGGCCGGGCACGCTCAGCGGCAAACTGCCCGGTGTCGAGTTCAATCTTGACCGTCTTGCCGGTGGCGCGCTTGACCAGGTCGGCGATGCGGTCGGTCTCGCGGCTGAGATACCGCGCGATGTCCGCGCCGCTTTCATCGATCGACAGCCGCAGCACGCGCCCATCGAAGGACTGGAACACCAGATGCTCGGTGCGCGTCTTGTCGCCGATGGACCGCGATGCCACTTCCAGAACGCGGGGCCAGAGGTCATCATCGACCGCGGGTTTCAATTCGGCCAGGGCGGCGGGAGATTCACGGTCAACGCTCGCAGCCTCGGAGCCGTATGCTGCGGAAGGAGCGGGCTGGGCCAATCCGTCGGGCCGGTCTTCACCGTCGGCCGAGAACGCGGGGTTCACTTTCGCGGCTTTTTTTTTTGAATCGTCAGCAGCCACCCGTGGCGCGGACTTCGCCGCAGGCGCGGCAGCAGGCACGCCGCCCGACAACACGGTTGAAAGATCCGCAAAATGCTGGCTCAAGGCCATGCGCACGATGGCGGCGTCAAACAGCGCCCGGGCCGCTGCGGAATGCCGGGCATTGCGCGAAACCGCATCGCAGATGGCAATCAGATGAACCAACCCCGGCGCATCGAAGTTGGCCGCCTGGCGGGCCGCGATCTGGCGGCCGTCATCGGAAAGGTCCAGAATCGGCGCATCTTCGCCGCAGGCCGCCACCAGCATGAGATTGCGCAGGTGATCCGCGAGCATTTCCAGCGCCTGCTCCACCGTCGCGCCGCGGTCAAGCAATTCCGCAGCATGCGTCAACGCGGTCTTGGCGTCGGCGGCGATGATGGCCTCGACCAGTTCCACGATGAGCGACTGATCCGGCAGGCCGAGCATCTGCTCCAAAAGATCGCGCGTCAACATGCGCTCGCCGCCGGCCAGCAGGCGGTCCATCAGGCTCAGCGCATCGCGCATGGAACCGTTGCCCAGCCGCGCGACTTGCGCGACGACTTCATCCTCCGCCTTGATCTGCTCCTGCTTGAGGATGTGCCGCAACTGCTCGGCGATCTTGGCGGATGAAATCGCGCGGAAATCAAACCGCTGGCACCGGCTTTGGATGGTTGCGGGAACCTTGTGCGGCTCGGTGGTGCACAGGATGAACTTCACGTGCGATGGCGGCTCTTCCATCGTCT
>CAMPIL010000389.1 GCA_946886375.1 uncultured Phycisphaerales bacterium | reverse complement strand
CGCTACGCCGCGCCCCCCGCGCTACGCCGTGCCCGCGCCCCCCGCGCTACGCCGCTTCCAGCATCGCCACGCCATTCGCAGCAGGCAACTGCTCGATCTTCATCTGATTCATGCACGAAGGCGCTGACTCCAACTGCCTGCTCACATCGTACTTGCCGCACGCACCATCGGCATGCAGCAGCAGCATCGATGCATTCACCTGCTCCAGGTACTTTGCGCTCAACTCCCGCGCCGCTTCGACCAGCGCCGGATCGTTCTTGAACTTCTCTCGGGCGGGCTTGGCCTTTCGTTCCGCCTTGGCCTTGGCGATCTCTTCCTTCGTCGGCGCAATTCCGGGTGGCGGCGCGAACCACAATCCCGTGCTTGCTTTCTGCGGCACAACTGCCGCTGCCTTCTTCTTTACTGATCGCGGCTTCCGCTGCTTCACTGCGGCTTTCCCCGCAGGCAACGCGCCCAGCCGCTCCATGCCAGGCGCCCCCGGTAAAACCGCGGGCTTCGCATCCTGCCAGCGCGTGCCGGGCGGAATCGGCAGCACCAGGCGGTTCTCGCCGATCGCGCCGTTGCCCGTCTCCGCAGGAAACCAATACGGCGTGCCCCCGGCCGCCGCGCCCGGACCCAAATCTCCCTCACGAATGCGACGCTGCCAGAATATATGAATGCGAGGCCCCACCGTGCCATCCACACGCTTCACCTTGCGCGAGCCGGTCCGAAACGCCAAAGGCACAAAACCCAGGCTCTCCCAGAAATAGTTCGCTTCCAGGTCCTGCGCGCACCAGCACGAAAACAACTTGCACGCATACGAAGCGCGATGAAACACCTCCTTGATCAGCGTCGCGCCGATCAAGCCGCGCTGCTTCGTCTGCACCACGTTCAACTGACTCACCAAGCCGCAATCATCGCGACGAAAGTAACGATCCTGCGACAGGCAATAGCCCACGCTGGCGTTGGCGTGCTCCGCGATCAGAATGCGGCCCAGTTCAATGTGCTTCTCCAGCGCAGGCCGCATGAGAAAGCCCACCATCTTGCTGTGCTTCTTCTGCAACGCATCGATGAACGCAAAATCGCCCTGCACCGCCAGGCGAATGTTGATCGGCCCGTTCCGAGGAGCAGGCAACGGGGGAGCGATGGCTTGCGTTCCGGGGGATTGTTCACGATGAAGTGTGAGGTTTGACATATGATTCACCTATCTGCCCCCCAAATGCGTTGCCTGTCCTGCAAATACGATCTGTCTCATCTGACCGAGCATCGCTGCCCTGAGTGCGGGCGGGCGTTTGATGCGAATGATTCCAGCTCGTATGACACGGGTGAGGTAAAACGAAAGCCTAAGCTTACGGAAGCGCTACTCCTCTGTGCGATCACGGCCGTTTGTTTCGTCCTCGCAGCCATCAGTTCTCGACGGTTGACAGTGCATATTGTCTGGGATGCGTTCTCGACATCGTTGATTGCAATGCCATTTGTTGTTCTTACGTATCTGGGCATTCGCACCATTCGCTATAGGTCCCGAATCTAGACCGCTCTTCCAATCGATCAGCGACCATTCCTGATCGCTGACCGTTGATCTCTGACCTCTGACCTGCCTCACGCCGCAACCGACAATCCGCCGGGGATGTGAATGCTCACTGGCGTCGCGGCCGGGCCTGACTGCATCTTGCCGTTGAACCAGTACGCGGTGATCCACACCTTCGAGCCCGCAGGCGTCTCCGCAGGCAGCGTCACCTCGTACACGGTCTTGGTCGTGTTGCCCGCAAACGTCCAGCCCTCGACGCTGTTGGGCGCGTTCTCGCCGATGTAACGGAAGATCGATGCGCCCTTCACGCCGACGGGCTTGCCGAAGCCGATCGAGCGCGCCCCGTGAATGCGAATCTTCACCGTGTGGCCGAACGGCGACACAATGTCCAGGTCAGGCGATTCCGTCGGCGGCGGGATCGGCGTCGGCTGGGTGTCATGAATGCGAATGTTAAGATCAGCGCGCATTACATCGGTGGTGCCGGGAAACTCCTGAATGATGTCAACCAGTTCGCGCGCCCCGCCGGGACCCTTGACGAGATTGAACTCAGCGGTGTTCTTGGCGACGATGGCCGCATGCGAGTTGGAGCCGGTGCTGACCGCAGTCGCGTACGCAGCAGCGAACGCTGCATCCAGCGCTGCATACGCGCTGGCTTGGCCGACCGATAACCCGTAGGTCGTGGGCGCAAGCGAAATTTTTTGCGAGAACGCAGCCGACCACGCCAGCAGGTCTGCCTCTTTTCGTTGTGGAAACGGGGGAATTGCCATGATGAAGATTCCTTTCTGTAGGGAACGATGGTTCGTGGTGCGAGGTGCGTTGCGACCGCAACGCAAGTCAAAGCCACGAACCACGCCAAGACCATCGGCGACTCGCAAGCCCAACTTCAGCGCAGCACGATCGCCCGAACACAAATTGTGAAATAACTCGCCCAAGGACACCGCGCCCCGCCGCGGCGCGGCAAATCTGTTACGGGCGCGCTAAACCCGAGGTAGGCGCGCCAAATCTGTTCCGGGGGCGCCAAATCCGGACCGGGCGCGCCGTCCCCGCACGGGGCGCGCCAAATCTGGGCGAGGCGCGCCAAATCCATTCCGGGGGCGTCAAATCCATTCCGGGGGCGGCAAATCTATTCCGGGGACGGCAAATCTGGCGGCGGCAAACCCTTTGCGAAAGGGCGATAACAGCGGCCCAGGGTTCGAGCGGTATGGGATCAGGTTTGCTTCGGAGTGACCGCCGTACCGCATTCGGTGCAGACTTCGCCCCCCATGTGCCAACCGGATACGCACACGCAGGACACAGCCCGCGCATGCGGCGGAGCCGCCGCTTCACCATTCCCGGCACAAAGAACACCACCCCCAGAATCGCAGCATAAAAGATCGTGTTGATCGCAAAGCCGGGCCAGATTGGCGCATACGGCAAGTGTATCTCGTCGGCTCTACCTGCCACGAATGCAGACTCGATGATCACATCCTGAGTCCCGGTTTGAACTCCCAGCCTCAAGTGCAGCGAGCGCAATGGCCAACCGTGAGCAATAACAGTCTTTGCCT
>CAMPIL010000388.1 GCA_946886375.1 uncultured Phycisphaerales bacterium | reverse complement strand
CGATGCGCGGGCGTGGCGCAATTACCTGACCCACTGGCCGTACCCGATCGGCTTCTGGATCGACGGAAACAATCCGCAGCATTCTTCCGTCCTGCTCGACATCAATGCGTCAATCGTGAGTCTGACGATCGATCCTGACGATTCACTGACCATTCTGGACGGTCGGGCGCTGATGGTTCAGAATTTTTCAGCAGGCTCTCTTCTGAACGCCGGCTTGCTGCGAATCGGCGGCGACACGCAAACGTCCGCGCTGACGGTGGGCATCGGTTCATCGCTCCAGGTCGGCGGATCCGGTCACATCGAATTATCCAGCGCGATGTTCAGCCGCATCGGCTCCAGCGGAGTTAATGCGCCTCTGAATAACCTGGACAACACGATTCGCGGCGCAGGCATGATCGGCGACGGTTGGCTGGACCTGACCAATGGCGGGACGATCGACGCGGACGTGCCGCTCGACCTTTTGACAGTCGTTCCCTCGGACGACGGCGTCGCGAACACTGGCATTCTTCAGGCGAGCAATGGCGGCAACTTGCGTTTGTGGGCGGGCGAATACACCAACTCCGGCGGCGTGATTCGCGCATTGCACAATTCGCACGTCGATTTGGTTGACGCATCGATTCTCGGCGGCACATTGACCACCGAAGGCAACGGTGTCATTCGCTCGCACGCGGCCCCGGTCTCGTGGCGCGATTTGACCAACCAGGGCCGCTTTGAATTGGGATTGACCAGATTGACTCTTCGCGGGCAAATCATCAACGACGGAGTCATTGACGTGCTGGCTGCCAGCACGTTCAGCCCCGGGCCGACCGTGTTTGCGGAAGTCATCTTGCCGGCGGGCAGCGGCGACGTTTCATTGGAGGGCTCGGGCCTGCTTCGGCTGAACTGGACCAAGGTGCATTCGGGCTCCGCATCCGCCGGCGCGAGGCTTGTGCACGGGGAGAATCACACCATCGCCGGCGAAGGCATCTTCGGGGCCAACACGATTGGACTGATCAATCACGGCACCATCGTCGCTGACCGCGTGAATCCGCTCGTTCTTGACCTTGTGGATTCGCAACAGGTGGTGAACAGTGGAACGATTCGCGCCGCCGGCGTGGGAGGCATTGTTCTGGGCGGAGGCAACTATCGAAACGACGGCGTGATTGAAGTGCTGCCGGGCAGTCGCGTGATCTACTCCGCCACGGCGCATGAGGCCAACATCTCCAATTCCACGCTGACCGGTGGAACGTGGCGGGTCATTGCTGGCGAACAATCTGCGTTGTTGCTGATTCCGACCGTTTCTGTCTTGTTCAACGGCGCGGATGTCACGTTGAGCGGACCGGGTTCGACCTTTACGCTGCTCGACACCATGCTGGTGAACTTCGGCCGCTTCGCGCTTGAGCAGGGTCGCAACTTCACGCCTCAGGGCGGGTTCTTCAGCAACGATGGCGAATTGTCAATTGGACCCAACTGCCTGATGACGGTGAATGGCGAGTTCGCCCAGTCAAGCGGTGGGGTGCTCGCTTTTGCGCTGAGCAACGGAGCGATTGATGACGCATCCGGAACCAGGCTGCGCGTCAACGGAACCGCCCAGCTCGGCGGTACGCTGCGGCTGACACTGGCGAATGGATTTGTCCCGTTGGCCGGCCAAACGCTGCACCTTGTTTCCGCCGACTCATTGCAGGGATCGTTCGACCACGTGGTGCTCCCCGCCGGATTGACGGTTCACACCCTCGCGGGCGATGTGGTTGTCCAGGCGACGCCGATTTGTGCTGGAGATATCCAGGCCAGCGGTGGAGTAGATATGGACGATCTCACTCAACTGCTGGCACAATGGGGTGCGTGCAGCGGGACGAGCGGTGACTGCTCGGGCGATTTGAATGGCGACGGCACGGTCGATGTCGCCGATCTGCTGATGATCCTGAGCGCGTGGGGGCCGTGCGAATAATTGCCCCGGCGAGCCCAGTCCGCTGGTCGATCATGAGCTTGGATGGCGTCAAAAAGCCGTAGATTCGCCTTTCCCGACGGTTGGGGCTATGCTGTGGCCTTGTCAGTGGCTTGGCTATGGCCTTTATGGCTTTGGTCTTTGCGCATTTGGGCCTTTTGCATAGTGTTTGGAGTTTCCGCCTTATGATTGAAGCCTTGAAGAGCGATCTGATCGTGCAGAAGATGGGTGGGCGGTTCAAATTGACGGCCCTGATTCAGCGTCGTTTGAAGGAGTTGATCGTTGATGGCGCTCGGCCTTTGGTGGAGCGGAACGGCCGGACCGATCTGGAAATCGTGATCGAGGAGATTCTGCAGGACAAGATCGTGCCGGATTTCTCAGAGACAGGCTATCAGGTTCCCAAGTTCGGCAAGAAGAAGTAGGGGAAGTGATGTGGCGATTTGGTGATGTGGTGATTTGGCGATGTGCGACTGGAATCGCCGCTTGATCAAATGACCAAATTGCAACGCCGCAACATCGCCAAATCTTGAACACATGGCCAACTTGCATCCGCAGATTGAAACTGTCGCAGGGCGGCGGATCATTGTTGGACTCAGCGGCGGGATTGCGTGCTACAAGATCGCGCACGTGGTGAGCGCGTTGGCCCAGGCCGATGCTCACGTGACCGTGGCGATGACGGATGCGGCGACGCGGTTTGTCACGCCGCTGACGTTCCAGGCCCTTTCGGGCAATCCTGTGTACACAAGCCAGTGGGATCACATTGAATCCAGCGACCCGCAGCACATCAGTCTTGCGCGTGCTGCACACCTGATGCTGATCTCGCCATGCACGATGGACATGCTCGCCAAACTCGCGCATGGCCGGACCGATGATGTCGTTTCGCTGATTGCCTCGGCGATCGATGTTGGCCGGCAACCCATTCTGCTGGCGCCGTCGATGAATGAGGTCATGTGGAACCAGCCATCCACGCAAAGGAATTTGAAGCAGTTGGCGGCTGATGGGTTTGAGATCATTCCTCCTGCGGAAGGATGGCAGGCGTGTCGGACGCAAGGCACGGGCCGTTTGCCGGAGCCGGAGCAGTTGATCTCGGCGATATGTGCTCGGCTGAAGAGTTGACGCTGCAGGATGTGGTGATTTGGCGATGTGGTG
>CAMPIL010000387.1 GCA_946886375.1 uncultured Phycisphaerales bacterium | reverse complement strand
AGGCACGCCGCCATTGAATTCGGTCGCCACGAGGAGGCCGAGTTCTTCCTGCACGGCCAGCGGCTGGTCGCCGGTGAAATGCATCCGACGCCCGGTTCCAGGGACCTCTACAACTTTACGCTCAATGAAATCAACGAACGTGGCGAAGTGGTTTCCGACGGTATTTTCATGAAGGGGGAATGGAACGCGGCCAGCAACGAATGGACCAGCCGCATCGATGGCCTGGAACTGGATGACCGCATTTACCGCATGTGTCCGCAAATGGTCCGCGCCTTGTGGGACCAGATGAGTCTGGAGGGCAAAGTCAGCAGCGTGGAAGTGACGGGCCGGCCCGCCCAGCCGTTCATGATGAACGTGGAGATCGACCACGTCGCGCTGACGCTTCCAATCGACACCGAGACGCACTGGGCCCGCTACCGCGAAGGGCTCGTGGAGGCCAGCAGCAGCCGGCCGCGCATGCACTTCAGTCACGGCACGATCCGCATCACCAATCACTCGCTGTCTCTGGAAAATCTGACGGGCGCATTGGGCAGTTCTGACACGTTTGAACAGGTGGTGACCGTTCCATATCGCATCGATTTCATCATGCCATCGCTGCCGCCGCTCAAGTGGGAGCAGCGCGATGAGTGGATCAAGCAACTGGTCAGCACCGCGCCGTTCGATCTGAAGTTCCGCATGGACGAGTTGAGCATGAAGCGCACCGGCGATGACCCGACGCCCGCCGTCGATCTGCCGCTGCTGGTTGCGAAGATCCTTCAGAAATTCCAGGTAACCGACTGGGTGCTCAGCACGTCGGTTGATGTGACGCGAGGCGAACCGACTCTGAATGCCGACGGCACTCTGACTGCCGCGAAGCCGGTCACGAAGGGGCAGGCCTATTTGCACAATGCGTCAGGCCGATACCAGAAGTTTCCGATTCCGCTTCGCGATGTCGACGCCTATCTCCAATTCGACAACGACCGCGTCGTGGTGCAGTACCTGACCGGCACCGGCTCGGGTGGGGCGAAATTGCGGATCTCCGGCGAAATTTCTCCGCCCGACAACGACGCCGCGGTTTCTTTGCGACTGACCGGCACCAATGTCCCGGTTGACGACCAGTTGCGCAACGCGCTGAACGCCAATGAGGCGCAAGCATTCGACATGCTGTTCAATCAGCACGCGCATGAAGCGATGTCCGCGGCGGGCGTCTTGGCCGACGACGACGCAATCGCGCGGGCCGCGGAGCAACTCGGGCAAGCCAAGGCGGAATTGGATTCGCTCAAGCAGGATTCATCGCTGGAGAAGTCGGAACAATTCAAATCGGTTGTTGAACTCGAGGGCCGCATCGCGCGTTTGCAGCGCGTAGTCGATGCCGGGCCCTTCCAACTTGGCGGCATGGTCAATCTCGACCTGAAGATCGAACGCGAAGCGGGGCCGCGCCGACGAACAAACACGACCGGCACCATCGCCATCCAGTCAGTCGGGTTTCTCTACGAGAAATTCCCGTATCCGCTGCGCATCACGAGCGGCACGCTGGATTGGCAGCAGGATCGAATCGTCATTCTGCCGGGTCCAAGCGGGCAAGGCCTGACGCTGGTGACGCCCGGCGGCGGTCACGGGTGGGTCTCCGGTTCGCTCACGCTTCCACGATCCACTGCATCGCGCAAGTTCGAGCCCGATCTCAATGTGACCATCGAAGATGATGAGTTCAACGAAGCAGTGTTTGCGGCCATTCCGCTGACCGGCGCCGAACGCCGCGCGCTGGGCGACGCCGCGGCACGCTGGCCCGGCGAGACGCGCTCGCAGGCGGCTCGACTCGTGCGCGGCATTGGATTGACCGGCGCGGCAACCTACTCGGGCAAGATTGCCGCACAGGAAAACAGCGACATCGGCTACGATTTCACACTGACGCTGAACAACTGCAAGGCTGCCCCGACTCTGCAGTTCGCGCATGCACTGGGCTTCGAGAAGGAAGTCTGGCCAGCGGGCATGACGCTGAATGATGTCTCCGGTTCGCTGCACATCACCCGCGACCGTATCGATGTCGGCGCGATCAGCGGCCGAACGTCGAGTGGTTCGGTCACCATCACAGGCCAGGTGAGCATGAACGACGGCACGCCTCAGAATGAGTTCGTCATTGATTTGGAGAATCAGCCGCTCCAGCCATATGTGCTGAACATGGCCCGCCAGTCCCAGACGGAGTATGCCCGAGGTCTGTGGGGGCAGTACTTGCCGCAGGGTAATTTCAACGCGCAGATCACCTATCGCTCGCGCGCCGACGCGGCCGACGACGTGGCGTTGAGCGTACAACCCAAGGATGTCAGCGTATTAGTCGACGGGCAACGCGTGGTAATGAATCACACCGGGGGCGCATTGTCGATCCACGACAGCCTGATCGGTTTCCATGATCTTGCGCTCGACCTAGCGTGCCAGGACGGCACCGCTGAGGGATCGTTGCTGCTGAATGGATCGTGCCTGCTCGAAAACAACCAAAAGTCGTTTGATATTCGCGGCGCCCTGACCAACGGGCGGCTGGAATCGCCAGTGGTGTTTCACCTGCTTCGGCAAACGATGGGCGAAAACGTGGTTGAACGGTATGGCGGATGCAAGCCGGTGGGTCTGTTTGACGCCGAATTCCACGCTGCCTCGTCCGGCCCAGAATCCGCTCTCGATTGGCAGTGCACTGTTTCCCCGCACCTGGCCAGTTTGAATTGGAAGCGCCGCGCGCTGCTGGCGTCGTTCACGCAGGGGCAGATCACGTTCAAGCCAGGCTCAGTCGTTCTGAGCGATGTTCACGGTCAGCACGCAGAGGGTGAATTCTCGATCGACGGAACAGTGAGCACAGAGACTCCCATCGATGCACAACTGCGGTTCAGTCATTCCGGCCAGTTGCAATCCGACTTCGTGCAGGCGTTCCTTCCTCCAGCAGTCACGGAGGTGCTGGAAGGAATCAAGTTCAGCGATTCAGGGCCGACGACCTTGACGAATTGCCGCGTGCGATTAACCCAGGTGCCTCAGGACGAGGGGTCGCCACGATGGCAGGTTGCGTTCCTCGGGCCGGTTCACACGACGGCGGCAAGTTTTGAAGCCGGCGTGGAGTTGACCGAAGTGGCTGGCA
>CAMPIL010000386.1 GCA_946886375.1 uncultured Phycisphaerales bacterium | reverse complement strand
CTGTATAATCGAGACGCCAACCCGGTTGGCATGCCGTACGTACAAAAAAGGCGAAAGGCACAATGAAGGGCATCCTTGTTCGCATCGGAGCCGATCAGGACTACTGCGGCTGGAATGCGCCGTATGATCCCGCGTCCGGCAGATTCTTCTATGTTCCAATCCCGGAGCCTGCCGGCGCGTTTCACCCTGGATGCGAACGGCTGTACGATGAAGTGGTTGACCCGCTTGCGGCGTTTCTGCGAGAATGCGCAACGCCCACGATGGCACGCCGTTTCCCAATTGCGGCCAAGCGCGGTCAGCCGATGCACCTGGACCCAGACTTTGAGCACCTGACCTACGGGGACAATGGCGCGGTGCGCGGACGCGACGTGCGCAAGCTCGCAGCCGGGGACTTGCTGGTGTTCTACTCTGGGCTGCGCTCCCTGGACCGCGCGCAGCGGGACTTGGTGTACGCAATCACCGGACTGTACGTGGTGGATGAAGTCCTATCGGTGCATGAAGTGGCGTCCGAACGCCGCGCCGAGAACGCGCACACTCGCAAGGCGACGCCCGGTGATGGAGACATTGTGGTTCGCGCGAAGCACGGACTATCGGGGCGGTGCTCCCGATGCGTGCCGATTGGCGAGCGGCACGGAACAAACTACTACGTTCGCCCGGACGTGCTCGCAGAGTGGGGCGGGCTGGGCGTGAAAAACGGCTATCTGACGCGAAGCATCAAACCGCCGATGCTGACCGATGCGCCGCGTTTCTACGAATGGTGGATGCGTCAAAGCGTGCCGCTGGTGCGGAGCAACTTTGCAGCATGAAGCCAACGCGCGTGATTGTGGTTCACCTTCGGCAGCCAACGCGGAGCGATCCGCGCGAAAGTCGCTCCGATCCGTTCTACGAGTTCGGCAGCTTTGGTTGCACACGATGCCATTCGCGCAATCTGATGAATCCGAAGCGGGCGCATGAACTTGAAGGGCATCGGATCGCATTCGCCCAAGGTGGGCCGCTCGGCTTCCGCCTCGTCCACCTGACGCCGCGCGTTCAGGTTGTGGAGCATCACGACCGATGCGAACTGACCTGGACGCCCGCCGATCCGCCATTCCGATATGATCGCGCTCCGCTACTGGTAAATCGGAACGGACAATCAGACTTCCCGGCGCTCCTGGCGATTCTGCGGAGCGTGCTGCGCGATAGCTGGCCCCAAAGGTTCAGCAGCCGGTTCCGCTCGCGACGGTTGCCCCTGCCGCTGGCTATTGGCCGTGAACTGGTGCGCGTCTATGACCGCAAGCGAGCAAGGGCAACGCCCGGCGCGCTCGCGCGGTCATATGTCGATGCCCTGCCCTATCCCCCGAACAAGCCGGATGCCAATCGCAAAGCCACGCTGCTAGCGCATCGTTCAAGGGCAGCACGTACCCGGTGTTGTTGAATCTCCCCCGGGCCCCGTTTTCAGCCTTTTCAACCCGCACTCCGAAAACGAAAAAGCCCTGCGATTGCAGGGATTTTCATTAAGTGGAGCTGATCGGGATCGAACCGACGACCTCTTCCATGCCATGGAAGCGCTCTCCCAAACTGAGCTACAGCCCCGTGCGGGTCAGGGAAAAGGATAGCAGGATCGGCTGGCGGTTCAACCCACGCCGCGTTCCGGCACGCTTTTCCGGCTGGAGGACGCTCGCCGATGCTTGAGTGACTTTCATCGCAGTCTCGCCGCAACGGTGCGAAACGTCTGGATTGCCTCGAACTCACGACGCTGCTCGGGTTCGTCTGCACGATAGGCGCCGGCTCGCTGCGGACGTTTGTCCTTGTTCAATTGCTTGACGCCACCGGTGCCGGCCGGGCGTTCTCCACGTACCGCTCGAAGAACTCGATCATGCGATTCAGCCGGTCCATGCGCTGCAGCGGGTCGCCTGAACGAGAGAGATCGTGGCCTGCGTCGGGATACCTCACGTACTCCACCGGCCGGTTCAGGTCCTTCAACGCGCGATAGAGCATTTCGCTTTGCGAAACGCCCGTGCGCAGATCGTTGGAGCCGTGCTTGATGAGCAGCGGCGTCCGAATGCGCGAAACATAGTTCATGATGTTGTTGCGGTCGAAGACCTGCCGCAGGCGCGAATCAAGCGGCGGCGGATTGCTGCCCATCGCCCAGGCGACCAATCGCCAGGCGTTGCCTTCGCCGAAGAAGGTGGTGAAGTCGTACACGCCGCGCTGCGCGACGGCGGCCTTGAAGCGGTTGTCGTGCGAAATGATCCACGCGGTCAGGTAGCCCGCGTAACTTCCGCCAGTGATGACCAGTTTCTCGCGATCGACCCAATCCTTGAGCACGGCTTCATCCACCGCGGCAAGCACATCGCCGCCGGGGCCTTCGCCCCAATCCTGGAAGTTGGCTTTCTGAAATTCATAGCCGTACCCGCCCGATCCGCGCGGATTGGCGTACACCACGCCGAAGCCCCAACTGCAGAGCAACTGGAACTCGTGCCACATGGTGGACTCGCCGGGCCCCCACATCGCCGCGGGGCCGCCGTGCATGTTCAGCACCAGCGGATATTTGTTGCCGGGCGTGCGGTTGGCAGGCTCCATGAGCCAGTACTGCACCTTGGTTCCATCCGGGCGATTGAGCATGCCGGCGACGGGAATTGAAAGCGACTTGTCCGCGACCCAAGGATTCAAGTCCATCGCCATGCGATCGCCCCGGCCATCGCGCACGCGCAGCACGCACGGTTTGCTCACGGCGGTCTGCGAATAGACGATCGCTCCCCCGCCGCTGGCGAATGCGGTCACGCCCACGGGCAATCCATCGACTTCGGCCACCAGCGTGGCGGGCTGGATCAACCCGGGGCTGACAGTCATCAGCGGAAATCCGCCACGCATCGCGGAGCGGAAGATCATGGCGGGCTGCGTGTGCATCCACTCAAATGAATCGACAGATCCCGCGAAGGTGGCCTCTTCGGTCAGCCACATCGGATTGGACGCCGCATCGGCTGCGATCGACGCGATGCCAAGTTGCGTCTGACGGAAAGTCGGCTCATCCATTTTCTGCCCTGTAAAAGCAATGACCGCGCCATCGCGGCTGGGCTTGGGCGAATCGAGCGTCCAGCCGTCCAGCGCGAGAATCATG